>JANLWR010000073.1:0-17848 GCA_031364625.1 Deinococcales bacterium
TTGCCGCACCGCCCAGAGCAAATGAAACGCCACGCCAGAACCCGTTAACGCCGGCAAATCGGGATGAAAGTTGGGCGCAAGTGCCGGATGCACGACCAGACACCCAGGCAAATCATGCCCTGGCGCGTGATGGTCGGTCACGATTGCTTCTGCGCCACCCGCCACGATCAAGGCGATTTCCTCGAGGTTGCTGACCCCGCAATCGACGGTGATGAACAAATCACAACTCTCGAGGTGCTCGGGAACACGGTCGGGATGCACGCCGTAACCATCGGTCAGACGGTGCGGAATAAAACAATGCACGTTCGCGCCCAACTCCCGCAAGCCGAGCATCAATAAACTCGCGCCCGTAATGCCGTCGGCGTCGTAATCGCCATGAATCCGAATGCGTTTTTTGGCGTTGATCGCCGCGATAATTCGCAGCGCCGCCTCGAGCAGCGCAGGGTTGGGACTTAATGCCAGTGGCGGCTCGAGCGCGTCGGCACTGTGAATGCCACGGGCGTACAAAATCGCCGCAATTTTTGGCGGTAAACCCAAGGTGCGTGAAAAAACCTCGAGCTTGGCGATGGGCGCGGGGGCGCGAAGTCGCCATTGCACGGGACGGATGCGTTCGATGGGTACAGTCTCGAGATTAGGAATGGGGTGGCTCGAGATTGGCGACCCTGCCCGAAGCGACCCAAGCCCGTCAGGTGCTGCTTTAGGGTCAAGAAGGTGCATTTTAGGGTCAAGAACAGTCATGGGTTTAGGCTAACCCAAAGGGCATGAAAGTGGGAAGGGGAGCAATCGACATCATTCCTGATCTTTCTGCTCGAGCGAAACCTGTAGGGCGTGCCATGCACACCAACAGCACTTGCTCAACGGTGCGCACGGCGCACCCTACCGAGCGAAACCACTGATAATCTTGCATCTCGAGATACAATCACTGGAATCGTAAATCTTCATCCTCAAAAGTTTTTCTTAGGAGCTTTCATGACGCAACGCAACACGCTGGTTTTTGGCGCAGGCAAAGTCGGTTCGACCATCGCACACTTGCTGCACCACAGTGGCAATTTCTCGGTCACACTGGCAGATAAGGATAGTGCCGCATTAAAGCGGGCAAGCAAGCAACTGGGTGTGCCAACCAAACTGCTCGATGCGACCAACGCAGTTGAATTGGCTCGAGGTTTAGAAGGCTTTGATGCGGTGGTCTCGGCGGGTCCGTTTTTCGTGAATGCGCCCATCGCCCAAGCGGCGCTCGAGACGGGAATCAGTTATTTTGACCTGACCGAAGACCGTGAAACCACCAGCCTGGTTCGTGATTTGGCAGCGCAAGCCAAGGAGGGGCAGATTTTCATGCCGCAGTGCGGGCTTGCCCCAGGGTTTATTGGCATTCTGGCGGCACATTTAACGCAAGGTTTTGATTCGGTTCATGACATCAAAATGCGGGTCGGTGCACTGCCCAAATACCCGTCGAACATGCTGATGTACAACCTGACCTGGAGCACCGACGGCATCATCAACGAGTACATCAATCCCGCCGAAGCCATCGTGGGCGGCAAACTCACTGAGCTGCAATCGCTCGAGGGACTCGAGGAATTCTCGCTCGACGGCATGACGTACGAGGCGTTCAACACCTCGGGCGGTTTGGGGACGCTCTGCGAAACGCTTGAGGGGCAGGTGCAAAACCTCGATTACAAATCGGTGCGTTACCCTGGGCATCAGTATTTGATGCGCTTTTTGCTGCACGATTTGCGCCTCTCAGAACAGCGCGAACTGGTCAAAGAAATTCTCGAGCGTGCCCTGCCGATCACGCCGCAAGATGTGGTTTTGACCTTTTGTACCGTGTCAGGCGAACGCAATGGACGGTTCACGCAGGTTTCTGATGCCAGAAAAATTTACGACACCACGGTACACGGTCAGCACTGGAGCGCCATTCAATTGACCACCGCCGCGAGCGTCTGCGCCGTGATGGACTTGCACGCCGGCGGGATGCTGCCGTCGCGTGGTTTTGTGCGTCAAGAGCAAGTGCCGTTTGAAGCCTTTCTCGAGAATCGGTTTGGACGGCATTATGCGGTTTCGGGTGAGTCGCTCGAGGGTTAAGATTTTGCTTCAAACTCGAGAGTACAACATTTTCACAACTTAAGTACAACAAAAATTAGACTAAATTAAAACTTTTATGCTACACTTGAGCGCGGAGGCAGTCCATCATGTCCACAATCACCAAATCCAAACCCATCATTGCCCACGTGATTCTCGAGGCACAAGAACCAAACACAGGTCGTTTTGACGGCTTAAAACTTGGATCGGCTTTGGGCTTAAGCGTGGCTGAAATGGCGCTTTATTTGGGTGTTTCGGACAGTGCTTTGCGTAAAACACCAAACTCGAACAATTACCAAAAAAAATTCATGCAATTGTCGGTGGTGGCACAACGCTTAAAACGATTGCTCGATAATTCTCTCGAGTACACCAGAATTTGGTTACGCGCCCCGCATCCAGACTTGGATTATCAAGCGCCAATGGAGTGCATTCTAGAAGGTGATATTGCTTCTGTAAACGACCTGCTCGAGATGTTCGAGCGTGGACAAACCGCATGAATCCAGACAAGCAACTGGTCAAGGTTTTAAAGAAAATGCTGGCTCGAACAACACCACAAAATTACCGCAGCTTTCGCAGCACCAACCTCAAATATGTGACGAATCCTTTGAGCGCTTTGGGCAGCGCTCTGGCGGGCGGCAGATTTAATCCAAAAGGTTTTGAAGCCTTGTACACCAGCTTGGAGATTGAAACAATGATCGCGGAAATGCAGCATTATGCCAACACCGATCCAAGGTTGGCGGGACGGTTTCGACCCTCGAGCATTCTGACGCTTGAAGCGACTGGTTTAAAAGTTTTGGATTTAAGCAACAGCGAAATTCAAAGTGCACTTGGTACAAACACCCAAGAGTTGAGTGGCAATTTTATTCGGATTCAAAACCGTGGTCTCGAGTCACCCACGCAAACTTTGGGACGCGTCAACATCGAGCATCTGCTTTTTGATGCAGTGATTGCCGAAAGCGCCCGTCAAGACAATGGCAAAAACTTGGTGATTTTTACAGACGTTGCCGATTTTCACGCTTGCACTGTTATGGTGTTTGACCCTGAAACGTATTGCCAACAATTCAAATTTTACCCAAAGCAAAACTGTAAATCTCGAGCATCAAATCACATCATGAATTCGTCCGCTCCGTCCGTTCAACACCCCGCCCGTAAACCCGCGCCTGACCGCAATCAGCTCGCTCATGATCGAAAGCGCCACCTCGTCGGGGCTTTCCGCGCCAATGTCCAAACCGACGGGGTTTCGGGTGCGCTCGAGTTGCGCGGGCGTGGGCGTAAAACCTTTTTGCGCCAGGCGTGAAAGCAAGTCTAAAAACCGCTGCCGTGGTCCGAGCACGCCAACGTAAGGCGCGACGCTCTCGAGGGCAAATTTGAGGCTGCGTTCGTCTCGCTCGAGGTGATGGTTCATGACCATCACGAATGATCGTGGGTTGAGTTTGAGGTTGCTGTACTCTTCGCGCACCTCGAGGCGAGCGCCTGGGAAGCGCTCGGTGGTTAAGAATCTGGCTCGAGCGTCAAAGACCGTGACCGCCCAGCCGAGGTCGGTGGCTCGGGTGCAGAGCGGAATCGCGTCGTGTCCCGCACCAAAAATCACGAGTTCTGGCGGCGGGGCGCTGGCGGCGAGAAACACGCTGCTCGAGCCAAAATTTTGGGTTTCAGAGCGCGGATAGAGGGTGCGCATCATCTCGAGCGCGGCGGCTTTCACGGCTGGCTCGAGGTTTGCGCCGATCTCGCCGAGCGTTTCGCCGTTTTCGCGTACCAGCACACGCCCCAATGCGGGCGCGGGAATGCCCGTGGTTTGATTCGGCAGCAATGTGGCGAGCACCGCCAGTTGCCCATGCTCGAGAATCTGAAGCCAAGTATTGAGAATTGGGTCATCGTTGACGGGTTCGACGTAAATGTCCACGCTGCCGCCGCAACCGATGCCCAAACCCCAAACGACATCTTCCGCGAGGTCGTAACCCGTCAGGCTTGGCATGTTGTCCTGCATCACAAATTTTGCACCGAGCACCACTTCAGGCTCGAGGCAACCGCCCGAGAGCATACAAACGTGCGAGCCGTCATCGCGGATTAGCATTTGTGCCCCCTCGCGGCGGTAGGCGCTGCCGCGAACCCGCACGACGCTGGCGAGGGCGATGCGTTCGTTCGAGACTCGAGCCTCTTTAATCCCGCGCAGGATGTCGTTGATTTCTCGGCGTTCCATGATCCCCTCAGTTTAACGCGTTTAGGAAACCCAGAATGTTACCGGGTAAACTGGTGCAGTGACCTTAACTTTGCAAAACCCGAGCGGCATCATCGGTCATGCTCGAGTCAGAACAAATCTGGCGCAAACCACGGCGCATTCGGTCTTGCTGGCAGGACCCGCTCGGGTTGGTCGGCGCGAGTTGGCGCGGTGGTGGGCGCAGCGCCTGAATTGTTTAAACCCAAATGACCTCGAGCCTTGCGGGGGTTGCGCCTCGTGCCAGAATTTTAGGGCGGGCACGCACCCAGATTACCTCGAGATCAGCCCAAAAACCGAGACCAGCACGGGCAAGAAAGCCCGTTCGAGCATCATTCCGATCAAAGCCATTTCGGGTTCGCACGACCCAGACCACGATTACGAATTGCACGTTTTGGATTGGCTCGAGACTGGTGCACGATACCGTCACAAGGTCGTGGTGTTCGACGGCGCGGAATTTTTGAACGAGGCGGCGGCGAATGCGCTCTTAAAAATTGTCGAAGAACCGCCGCATCAGGCTCGGTTTGTCTTTATTGCCGAGGATGTCAGCGGCGTCATGCCAACCATCGTTTCGCGCAGCGTGCAAATCCGAGTCCCACCCGTGTCCGGCGTTGACCTCGAACGGGCTTGGCTGGCGCATCACCCGCAACTCGATACCGAACTGCTCGAGTTTGCCTCGGGCAGACCAGGTTTGATTTTGAATGCCGAGCACACCCGCGATTGTTTGGACGCCGCCAAGGAATTCTGGACGGCGCTCGAGCACGATTTACTGGCGGCACTGACGGCAGCCGATCTGCTCGAGAAAAACTTTGACCGCGATTTAACCCCCGATGCGCTGCGTTTTTTGCTGCGCGACAAACCCGCCAGCGCCAGGGTCAAAGCCGATTTAGCCATCGAAAAAGCCTTGGAGGCGCTCGAGCGTTACGCCACGCCGTCGCTGGTGTTTATGGTTTTGGCGCTCGAGTGTCGGGCGGCATTTGGCGTTGCGCGTTAGGATGAAAAGGCTCATGCCAGCAGCTAAAGGTCGCAGTCTCAGCACCGTTCAAGTCGCGCTTCGCGTGATGGGTTTTATGAACGCGCATCCCGAAGGCGTTGAAGCCAGCACCGTGGCGGGCTGGCTTGGCAAAAGCTTATCCAGCGCGTACTCGATTTTGAACAGTTTTGTTCAGGAGGGCGTTGCCGAACGGATCGGGTCGGCGTACCGTTTTGTGGCTGGCGTGCCAGGTTTTGGTTCAGACCCCAGGATGCAGCAGGTGGCGTTTGAATCCGATTTGCAGTTGGCGCTCGAGAAACTGTACGCCAAAACCCATGAACGCGTGTACCTGGCACTTTGGTTTGACGGTTGCTTAAAAGTCGTCTCGAGGGGGCGGCAGGGGCAGCCCAAACCGGCGGGCGCGGAAGGCAATTTAACCCGTGGTTTTCACGCGCTGGCGATGGGCAAAGCGGTGCTGGCTTGGCTGCCCGAAACGGTGCTGAAACGTCAGACGCTGGAAGCCTTCACGCCGTTTACGCTGACCGATTTTGAGGTTTTACGCGCCGAATTTGAATGGATTCGCAAGCATGGGATTGCCGTGCAACTCGAGGAATTCAGTTTGGGTTTTAGTGGGGTCGCCGCGCCGATTTTTGGTGAGCAAGGCGAGGTGATTGGCGCGTTTGGTGCGGTCATGACCTCGAAGCGTTTCGCGGCGGCTTTTGTGGGTTTGACCCAAGCACTGCGCGAGATGGCGTTCGCCAGTTCGATTCTGCCCGCCAAAAACCTGCACCCCCAGGACGGCACGCCCAAACTCGAGTCTTCAACTCAAAGCAAAAACCGTGCGCCGCAAAAAATCAGCACCTCCCAATGGGCAAGCAAGGAGGTTCAAGCCAGCGCCAACCTTCAAGATTACAAGCTCGAGCAGCTTCGCAGTTTGGAAGATTCGGATGCGTTTTGGAACGAATGGGCGGCGCGTTTTCACTGGTTTAAAAACTGGCAGCAAACGCTGGATTGGAAGTTTCCAGAACACCATTGGTTTGTCGGTGGGCAGACCAACATTTGTTTTAACGCCCTAGACCGTCACGTGCGGGGCAGCAAACGCAATCAATTGGCAATTATTGCGCTCTCTGGCGACGGAACAGTTCATAAACTTTGTTACCGCGAAGTGCTCGACCGTGTGGCACGGCTTGCCAGTGGCTTTAAAAGGCTGGGCTTGAAGCCAGGTGATCGTTTGGCGACCTATCTGCCGACGGGCTTGGAGGCGGCATTGACGATGCTCGCCTGCGCCAGAATCGGTGTGCTTCATGTGGTCATTCCGGCAGGTTTGGGGGCGCAAACTTTAAAAGAACGGCTCGAGCATTCGGGGGCGACGGTCTTGGTGGCGGCAGATCGCGTCTTTCAACGTGGGCGGGTGGTGTCGTTGACTGACAACATCGAAGAGGCGACCAGCGGTTTAAACATTCGTATTGTCTGGCATTGTCGCGGCGAATTAAAAAGCGAACTCGAGTTTTGGGATTTGCTCGAGGCTCACCTACCCGACATGGAAGCCGTCAAGCTCGAGTCTGAGCATCCATTGTTTATTTTGTACACGGGTTCTGGCGATAAATCCAGAGGCGTGATTCACAGCCACGCCGGCATCATGGTCGGGGCAAGTTACCAGTTGCGGAGTTTATTTGATGCCAAAGACACCGATGTGATCTGGTGTACTGGCGATTTAAGCTGGATTTTTGGTCATGTCTACGGCTTGTACGCGCCGTTGCTCGAGGGTTTAACCACCATTCTGCGCGAGGAAAAACTGGATTATCCAGACCCGCAAACTTTTTATGGCACCCTCGAGCAACACGGGGTGAATGTTTTGCTGACCAGTCCAACGTGGTTGGGTTTGCTGTCCGATCAAGGACTTGAGCCGCTGGCGGGTAAAAACATTTCAAATTTGCATCTGGTGGTGTCGGGCGGTGCGCTGTTGACCCCCGATGTTTGGCACTGGACCAGGGATCACTTGCTGGCGGGTGGGCAGAACGGTTTTGTGATTGACCACTGGTGGCAAACCGAAACTGGAGCGCCCGTGCTCGGTACGCCACTGGTCATGCCGTTCAAAATGGGACAGGTTGGCGTGCCACTGCCTGGGATTGATGCGGCTGTGGTCGATTTAAACGGTCTTAACGTGCCTGCGGGGACGGTTGGGCAGCTGGTCCTGCGGCGACCCTTTCCGCACCTGTTGAAAGGCTTGTGGAATGATGCCAGCGGTTTCTTGGCACTTTGGGATTCAAAAACCAAAGCCTACTTGAGCGGCGATCTGGCAGTCATGGACAATGATGGCTACATCGGCTTACGTGGACGCGTGGACGACGCGATCAAAGCGGGCGATTACCTGATTGCCGCCAGCGAAATCGAGCAGGTACTGACCAGCAATCCCAACGTTTTAGAAGCCGCCGTAATTAAACTTAGCGATACCGAGTACGGCAATCTCGAGCATAGCAATCTCGAGCGCAACACTACCCAGCACAATGCATCGCTGAAAATTTTTGTGGTTTTTACCGACACCAATGCCATTAGAGAAATAGAATCGGTTTTAAAACACCGTCTGCAAGCCCAATTGCAAAACCATTTTGGACCAACCCTGGGCACATCCGAAATCTTGATTCTCGAGCAACTGCCACGATCAAAAGGGGGTAGTGTATTGCGCCGTGAATTGCGAACTGCCGCCAGCCGTCAAAGCCGACCGAAGGGATAAATCAGGCTCGAGTTGATTTTGAAAACACCAAAACGTTGGATTGAGAACAAAATCTGTTTCGGCTCGAGAGAACTCTGGGCTTGCATTTCACCCCAGGATTGCTGGTATTGTGCTGCATCTCGGAGGTGCAAAAACTGTTATGTCGATGACTGCTGCTTTACCTCCACCTTTGGTTTTCTTTTTGCATTGACTTGGGTTTGAATTGCATACGTGTCCCTGCCCCGAAATCAAATTTTTTTGGGATGCTCGAGTATTAAAAAAGGAAATCATGAAAGCAAAAATTATCTCTTTGGCGGCTGGTTCGGTGATGGTTCTGGGATTGCTGGCGGGTCAACCGCAAGCCCAACAAAATGTTTTAAACGTTTTTAACTGGTCTGAATACATTGACCCAGGCATTGTCAAAGATTTCGAGAAAAAATTTAACGTCAAAGTCAATTACAGCCTTTACGAATCCAACGAAGACCTGATCTCCAAGCTCGAGGTGGGCGGTAAAGAGCAATACGATGTGGTCGTGCCAGGGCAGTACGCCGTGCCGATCATGGTGAAAAAAGGTTTGCTGTTGAAGCTCGATAAAAGCCAGATTCCAAATTTTAAAAACCTCTCCAAAAAGTTTGTCAACACCAGTTACGACCCCAACAATGGCTACAGCATCGCGTATCAATGGGGAACGGTTGGCATTGTTTACGATAAGAAAAAATTGAAGAACCCCGATCAAACCTGGGGTTTGTTGTTCGATAAATCCAAGCAAAAAGGCGCGTTTGTCATGATGGACAGCATCCGTGAAATGATTGGACCCGCGTTAATGTACTTGGGTAAAAGTTTAAACTCGACCAAACCCGAAGATTTAAAGCAGGCGCTCGAGTTGATGGTTGAAGCCAAGGGTCGCAGTTTGGGCTTTGATGGCGGCGTTGGCGCTCGCAACAAAGTCGCGGCGGGTCAAGCCGTCTACGGCGTGGCTTACAACGGCGACTGCGTTAAAATGCAAGACGAAAACCCGAACATTGGTTATTTTGTACCAAAAGAAGGCACCGTTGTTTTCGTGGACAACATGTCGATTTCGGCTGGCTCGAGAAACCCAAAAATGGCGCACGCCTTCATCAATTACATCCTCGACCCGAAAGTGGGTGCGAGGTTGTCCAATTACAACCGTTACGCCACACCCAACGAAGCCGCCAAGCCGTTCATCAATGCCAAAGATGTCAAAAACCCTGGCATTTATCCACCCGCGAGTGTCATGGGCAAACTCGAGTTTATTCTCGATTTGGGCGCGGGCAACAAGCTGTACGACGCGGTATGGACCAAATTGAAAGCGCGGTAAATCATGATTCGCCGCGAACGATTACAGGCGCTCTTAAAGGCTGAAGAGCAGAAATTCATTGATGACCATCCAAAGTCCCAGGCTTTGTTTGAACGCTCCAAAAGCCATTTGCTCGGCGGTGTCCCAATGCACTGGATGGTGCGTTGGGCTGGCGCTTTTCCCGTTTTTGTAGATCGCGCCCAAGGCTCGAGGTTCTGGGATGTGGACGGTCATGAATACCTGGATTTTTGCTTGGGTGACACTGGCGCAATGACAGGTCACGCACCAGATGCCAGCGTGAAAGCCATCTCGAGTCAGGTCGCCAAGGGCAGCACGACCATGCTGCCCAGCGAAAACGCGATTCTGGCAGCCGAGTTATTAAGTGCGCGTTTTGGATTGCCCTACTGGCAGTTCGCCGTGAGCGCCACCGATGCCAACCGATTTTCGATTCGCTTGGCGCGTCACATCACCAAACGCCCAAAAATTCTGGTCTTCAACTGGTGCTATCACGGCACGGTGGACGAAACTTTTGCCACCTTTGAGCACGGAAAAGTTGTGCCAAGGGTGGGGCATATTGGCGCACCCGTCAACCCAGACCTGACGACAAAAGTTGTGGAATGGAACGACGTTGAAGCCTTACGCGCCGCCCTCGAGCCTGGGGATGTTGCCTGCGTGCTGGCAGAACCCGTCATGACCAACATTGGGATCATTCACCCAAACCCAGGTTTTCATGATGCGCTACGCAAACTCACCAGGGAAACAGGCACAATCTTGATTCTCGATGAAACCCACACCATCTGCACTGGCGTTGGGGGTTACACCGCCGAGCACCACCTCGAGCCTGACATTCTGACCATCGGCAAACCCATTGCGGGCGGGATTCCTGCCGCCGCTTACGGCTTTAGCGAAGCACTGGCTGAACGCGTGAACTCGAGCATCGAACGCGATCTGTCCGACACTGGCGGCATTGGTGGCACGCTGGCAGGCAATGTCCTCGCCGCCGCCGCCATGCGAGCCACACTCGAGGAAGTCTTAACGCCAGCCGCTTACGCGCAGATGATTCCAGTCGCAACCCATTTTACAAGTGGCGTACAAGCCGTGATTGACGAATTCAAACTGCCCTGGGTGGTCAATCAACTCGGTTGCCGCGCCGAATACTGGTTTCGCGCTAACCTGCCCCAAAACGGTGGTGAAGCCGCAAGCTCGAGCGATGCCGATTTGGACCGCTTCATGCACCTCTGGGCGCTCAATCGCGGGATTTTGATGACCCCATTTCACAACATGGCGCTCATGGGTCCACAAACGACCACAAGCGACGTGGACGTGCACACTCGAGTTTTCCGAGAAGGGGTTGTGGCACTGCTCGAGGGTTAAATGTAAAGAAATAATTGCTCGCTCCACCCTCATCCCCAACCCTTCTCCCACAAGCGGGAGAAGGGAGTTTTATTACTTTCTCGAGTGGCTGGAGTTTATCTCGAGGAACTAAAAATTCAACGGAAAATACCGTTTAGCACCCTCTCCCTGCGGGAGAGGGTGGCGAGGAACGAGCCGAGTGAGGGCTTCACGCGAGCCAGATTTCACCCAAATTCTCTGTGCCCTGGGGCTTTTCGCTCGATTTCAATTCAATCTCAAGTTTCAAATTTTCAAACTCGAGTTTAAAAAGCTTGCAGGGAAATTCAGAATTTTGTTGATTCTCGCAAACTTCGATTTTTCTTGACAGTTGCGGCTTGTTACCCACACAATGCCGTCATATTTCAATTCGACCTGTCGGTGCGGCAGATTTTTCTGCGCTGATTTTGTTGTTGCTCGCAGCTTTCTCGAGGGGTGAACGCGTGTCAGAACTTTTGGTAAACAACGTGACGCTGACTTTTGGTGGTTTGAACGCGCTCACCGACGTTTCGTTGCGCGTGCCAGATTCTGGTATCACCAGCATCATCGGTCCAAACGGTGCGGGTAAAACCAGTTTGCTCAACTGCATTTCAGGGTTTTACCAACCCACCAAGGGCGAGATTACCTTTGGCGGCAAGCGTGTCAGTGGCACGAGTCCGCATCATGAGACCAAGCTCGGAATTGCCAGGGCATTTCAGAACCTCGAGCTTTTTAGGGGTTTGAGCGTGGTCGAGAATTTGATGCTGGCGCGGCATTTAAACTTTAATTACAACATTCTCGAGGCGGCGTTTCATTACGGTAAGGCGCAACACCAAGAGTCCGAAAACCGTGCATTCGTCGAGGAAATCATTGATTTCATGGAACTCGAGGAACACCGCAAGCATTCGGTGGGCACGCTTTCGTATGGGGTGCAAAAACGGGTGGAGGTTGCCAGGGCGTTGACGCTCGCACCAAAATTGTTGCTGCTGGACGAACCGATGGCGGGTATGAATGTCTCTGAGAAAGAGGACATGGTACGTTTTGTGCTCGATATTGTCCAAGAACGCCATATTTCGGTGGTCTTGATCGAGCACGATTTGGGCGTGGTGATGGACATTTCGGACACGGTGTACGTGCTCGATTTTGGGATTTTAATTGCGGGCGGCGAACCTCTCGAAGTGGCGGCGCATCCCAAAGTGATCGAGGCTTACGTCGGCGTGGAGGCAGCATGAAACTCGAGAACGCCGCACAATTCACCATGCCGCAACTGTTAAAGCAACGCGCCGATTTGCACCCGAAGGCGGTGGCATTGCGCCTCAAAAAATTTGGCATTTGGCAAGAAACTACTTGGGGCACGTATTTTGAGCGCGTGAAATATTTTGCGCTTGGCTTGTACGCGCTGGGTTTGCGCCGCGATGACAAGCTGGCGGTCATCGCCGATAACATTCCCGAATGGTTGTACGCCGAGTTGGGCGTGCAAAGTCTGGGCGCAATTTCGGTGGGTGTCTACCAGTCGAGTGTGCCATCTGAAATGGCGTACTTGCTCGAGTACACCGATTGCAAAATTATTGTTGCCGAGAATCAGGAACAGGTCGATAAGTTGCTCGAGATTCGGGAGCAAATTCCGATGGTCGAGTTTGTGATTTACCACGATCCTCGCGGGATGCGTCCGTATCAGGGCGACCCTTGGTTTCTGACTTTTGAGGCGGTGCTGGAAAAAGGCAAGAATTTTGAGCGCGAGAACAAGACTTTATTTGACGACCTGCTGGCAATGGGGCGACCCGATGATGTCTGTCATTTCTCGAGCACTTCAGGCACGACCGGCAAACCCAAAGCCGTGATGCTGATGCACAAAAATTACATTGCGATGGCAGTAGGGTTATCGAGCATCGACCCGCTCGAGTTTGGTGACGATTACATTTCGTTTTTGCCTTTGGCTTGGATTGGCGAGCAGATGATGTCGGTCGGCATGGCGCTGGTGACGGGTTGCGTGGTCAATTTCCCCGAAGAGATCGAAACCGCCATGAGCGATTTGCGCGAGATTGGACCTCGGGTGATGTTCTCGCCACCTCGAGTTTGGGAGGGGATTCAATCGGACATCTGGGTAAAGATTGAGGAAACCTATCCCTTAAATCGCTTTATTTACAAGAAATTATTGGCGTGGGGACTCGAGGCTGCCGATTACCGTTTGCAATCCAAAATCATGCCCTCGAGCGTGAAGTTTAAAGCGTGGCTGAGCGAGAATTTCTTGTTTAGGCAGATCAAAGACCAACGCGGTTTTTTGAGGCTGCGGCGTGCCTACACGGGCGGCGCGGCGCTCGGACCTGACGTCTTTCGGTTCTATCACGCGATGGGCATTAACTTAAAACAAATTTACGGGCAAACCGAGATCATCGGCATCGCTTACGTTCACCGCGACGGCGACGTGCGTTTTGACACGGTGGGCAAACCGATTCCTGGAACTGAACTGAAAATTGCCGAGAGCGGCGAGATTCTGTCCAAATCCGAGGCGGTCTGCAAAGGGTATTACAAACGCCCCGAAGACACCGCCGCGCTGCTCAAAGATGGCTGGCTGCATTCAGGCGATGCTGGATACTTGACCGATGAGGGGCATTTGGTGGTGATTGACCGCGTGAGTGATGTCATGCACACCAAAGCGGGCGAGCTTTTCAGTCCGCAGTTCCTCGAGAATAAACTGAAATTCTCGCCGTACATCAAGGAGGCGGTCTGTTACGGCGACCAGCAAGATTACGTCGCGGCGTTCGTCAACATCGACGCCGCCACCGTCGGCAACTGGGCAGAAACCAGGGGCTTGGCGTACACGACGTACATGGACTTGTCGAGCAAACCCGAAGTGATCGCGCTGATCAAACTCGAGGTGGAAAACGTGAATGCGAATCTTCCCGAGAATCAACGCATACGGCGTTTTGTTTGCCTGTACAAAATGCTCGACGCCGACGATGAAGAGCTGACCCGCACGGGCAAAGTTCGGCGCGGACTGGTGCAAGAACGTTATGCAAAACTGGTCGAAGCCTTGTACAGCAACGTCTCGAGCACCCGCGTTCAAGCCGAATTCAAATATCAAGACGGGCAGGTGGCAAGGGTCGAAACCGACGTGCCCGTCGTGACCCTCGAGACTGAGACCAAAGTATTGGCGGGGGCATTATGAGCTTTGACGTGTTTTTGCAGTTGTTCGTGCAGGGCGTGATTACGGGTTGCGTGTACGCGGTCGCGGCGCTTGGGTTCGTGCTGATTTACAAATCCAGCCGCGTGATCAACCTGGCGCACGGCTACCTGATCGCGGTCGGCGGGTTTAGCGTTTACGCCCTCTACAACCTGTTTCACGGCTGGTTTGGCAACTCGAGTTCACCGTTTTTAAGCTTTATTCCCGCCGCGATTGGTGGGCTGATTATTTCTTATTACGCGGGTTTGTTGATCGAACGCATTTTCCTTCGCCCGATGGTTGGCGAGCCGATCATTTCGGTCATCATGATTACCATCGGTCTGGGTAGCCTGCTCGATGGTTTATTGCACTTAACGCCGTTTGGTTCGGGCAATTTTAGTTTTGACCCGCCACTGTTTGCCAGCAACTCAATTCAAGTTGGTTCAATCAGCATCTCGCCAAATCAGTTGCTCGGCGTGGTGATTGCAATTGTCTTCCTGGTCGGCTTCACTTACTTTTTTAGGCGCAGCACCCTGGGCATTGCCATGCGAGCCGTGGCAGACGACCAACTCGCCAGTCAATCGGTGGGCGTCAGCGTCGAACGCGTCTTTGCGATTGCCTGGGCGGCAGCAGGACTGACCACCGCAGCAGCCGGTTTTACGGTGGGTGCAATCAGCGGTCTAACCATCGATAACTTTGAAGGCATCGGCTTAAAAGTCCTCCCAGCCGTGATTCTGGGCGGTCTGGACAGCATTGAAGGGGCAATCGTTGGCGGCATTATCGTCGGGTTGCTCGAGAATCTGGCGGCAGGTTTTCTGGACGGTTTTGTGCCAGGTGGCGGCACGAGCGAAGTCATTCCGTTCGTGATGCTGATTGCCGTTTTGATGGTCAAACCTTACGGCTTGTTTGGCACAAAGGAGATCGAACGTGTTTAAGTACAAAACCAGCAACGTAGCTTTCAATAACTTTTCGATTTACTCGGAAAGGGTGAACACAAGCGACCATGCCCGAAGGTGCATCTTATGGTCAAGAAGGTTCACCCCTACAAAACAATGTTTTCTGGCAAAAAGAGCATTCTTAACCATGCCGCATCTCGTACCAAATCCCGACTCGAGGAACATCTGATGCCCGCCTCGAGGTTCACCCAAACTGGGAATTACAAAACCACCTACCCGCAAGACTCGAGCGTGTTTGCGACCTCTTCGGAATTCGTTTCGCTCGGCGTGCTGCTGCTGGTCTTGCTGGTCGTGCCATTCTTGATTCCATCATCGAACCTCAAAACCCTGGACACGATTTTGGTCTACGCGATTGCGGTCTTGGGTTTGAACATTACCACCGGCTACACGGGTTTGATTAACGTTGGACAAGCCGCATTTTTGGGCGTTGGCGCGTACACGGCTGCGATTTTTGCCACCAAATTTGGTTTGCCGTTTTATCTGTGCATCCCCCTCGGTGGCGTGGTCAGCGCCATTGTGGGCGGCATTGTCGGGCTTCCCAGTATGCGCTTGAAGCATTTGTACCTGGCGATTGCCACGATTGCCTTTCAACAGATTTTTCGCTGGGGCGTCGGGCACTCGGATTTGCTGCAACAGGGGCAGTCGATCAACATGCCAGCACCCGTTATTTTTGGCACAGAGATTGGTTACTTGCTGCACAACAAATTCTGGTATTACGTGGCACTCTTTTTTCTGATCGTGCTGGCGCTGATCTGGCGCAATTTGATGCGTTCCAAATTTGGCAGGTCACTGGTTGCCGTGCGTGACAATGACCGTGCCGCCGACGCGATGGGCATCAACCCAGGCACGACCAAAGTCACCGCGTTTATTCTGGGCAGCTTTTACGCCGGCATCGCGGGCGCGTTGTTCGCCTACCTCTACCGTGGCGCTCAGGTCGAAGATTACACCCTTGCAGTAAGCATTAAATTTTTGGCAATGGCAATCGTCGGCGGTCTGGGCAGCCTGCCAGGTGCGTTCTTTGGCGCGGCATTCTTGCAATTTCTGGATGACGGCGCAACCAGCCTCGGTTCGTGGCTCTCGAGCATCCTGCCGCAAATTCAAGGCGTGGACATTGGCAGCGCCATGCGCCCACTGACCTTCGGTTTGGTGATTATTTTGTTCCTGATTTTTGAACCCAGGGGTTTGGCGAATTTCTGGCGCTTGATCCGAAGTTATTTTAAGACGTTTCCGTTTAAATATTGATCAAGTCGCAATCAAATTCCCAACTCGAGAAACCACAATCGTCATTTCAAAACACCAAATCTCTAGGATGCGTTTTACGCACAGAAATCATGTGATTGACGGTGCGCGAGGCGACCCAAGCCCGCAAGGTGCTGTAGTAAGGGTCAAGAAGCGCACCCCACCCAAACCATAAATATTTGCTCGAGATTCCTGAACCACAAATCCAACACACTCGAGGTTCTTATTGGACAAAAATTGGCGCTCAGATTCGTTGTGAAGTTCGTGCTCATCGCTTTTGCCCCAAGGAGGCAGTATGAAAAAATCATTATTGGTCGGTGCGGTTGCCATACTCGGTTTGATCTCAAGCGCGGGGGCGCAAAAAACCCTTAATTTGGGTTGGTCGGGCGCGATCACAGGTCCCACCTCGGACGCGGGCAGCAAGTACGCGCTGGGCGTGGCGGATTACTGCAAGTACACCGCCGATAAGAACTTGATTCCTGGTTACACGATCAAATGCGAAACCCGTGACGACAATTACGACAATTCCAAAACCCAGCGCAACCTCGAGGATTGGGCGCAGGGCGATAAGCTTGATGGCTTCTTGGGGTACTCGACGGGTGGTTCACTGCAAATTCGCGGTTTGCTCCGCGAGCTTCAAATTCCTGCCGTCATGGGCACGTACCACGTTGGTTTGCTCGATGGTGCGGACGGTGATTACGTGTTCTTGCCCATCTCGAGTTACTCCGAGCAACTGGTCAGTTTGGTCGAGTACGTCGCCAAAGAAAACAAGAGCGCCAAAATTGCGTTTGTCGTCAACCCAAGCCCATTTGGTCGCTTGCCCGCGTTTGATGCCAAACGTGCCGCCGAATTGCTCGGTTTGACCGTGGTCGCCACCGATGAGGTCGGCGCGAACAACCTTGACAACACGGCGCTCTTGAAACGTTACGAAAGCTTGGGCGTGACCCATATTTTGCACCAAAATACCTATGGACCTGTTTCCAACATCCTCAAAGATGCCAAGCGTTTGGGTCTGGACAAGAAAATCGAACAACTCGGCGCACATTACGCCGGCGGTGACGACCTGATTCGTTTGGCGGGCGATGCCAGCGAGAACTTCTTGTGGACCACCGGTTATTACCTCTACGACGAATCGAGCCAGAACGGAATGCAAATCATTCGCAGCATGGCAGTATTGGGCAAACGCGCCGAATCTGAAGCCTCGAGCGTCCATTACACCGCCGGAGCCGCCGCCGCCAGCATTATGGTCGAAGCCGCACGTCGCGCCGCGTTAAAGGGCGATGTCAACAAAACCACGATTTATCAACAATTGCTCGGCATGAACAAAGCCAATGCCTACGCTTGCCCATTCACGCTCGCCAAAGTCACTTACGACAAAGACGATCACACGGGCAGCCAAAACTTGCGTATTTTCAAAGCCAAAAAAGGCAAGTGGCTTGTTCTGAACGCCGGTGTGGTTTCCAAGACCTTCAAAACCATTCACCCAGGACGCTAAAAATTCCGCAGGGATGGTGTAGGGGATGGTCTGAGACCATCCCCTACGGACACCCAAACGAACAAAAACATTCAAGCCAACGCCGATTCAAACCACGGAGAACAACCATGACCCAAGCCGCGCTGCAACCCACACACCCAAAAGACCTGGGGATTATTCAACTCAGTGTCAACAACATTGAAGTTGTTTATCACGACATTGTGCAGGTGTTGCGCGGCGTCAGTCTCGAGGTTCCCAAAGGCAAGATTGTGGCGTTACTCGGCACGAACGGCGCGGGTAAAACCACAACCTTAAAAGCCATTTCGGGCTTGTTAAAACCCGAGAACGGCAGC
>JANLWR010000087.1:0-2696 GCA_031364625.1 Deinococcales bacterium
AGCGCCAAAACGTAAACCTGGAAAACCTCGAGAATCCAGCGTTGCTGGTTTGGACGACCACACCTTGGACGCTTCCAAGCAACACGCTCGCCGCCGTAAATCCAGAACTCAAGTATGTGCTTGCACTTTCCCCGCAAGGGCATGTGATCGTCGCTGCGGGTGCGGTGGAACGCATGAGCCAACTTTATAAAGATTTGCCGCCGCTCGAGGTACTGGCGCGGTTTCAGGGTTCTGTCATGGAGTTCCTCGAGTATCACCAGCCGTTCCCAGAATCTTTTGAAGAATTAAAACTGGAGGGGAAGGCGCATTTTGTGGCGCTGGCGGATTTTGTGACTGATGATGACGGTTCGGGCGTGGCGCACGAAGCCCCAGTTTACGGTGCGGAAGACTTGGCGCTCGGGCGGCAGTACAATGTGCCGTTGTGCTTTGGTACGGACAAGAACGGCATCATGCAAGTCACTGAAGCCAAAGGGAAGTTTTTTAAAGATGCCGATAAAGATTTAATCCGAATCATGAAAGAACGCGGTGTGATGTACTTTGCTGGGCAAGTTTTGCACTCGTACCCGTTTCATGACCGCACGGGCGACCCGATTCTGTACTTTGCACGTCCGAGTTGGTTTGTCCGAACCAACAAAATGCGCTCGAATTTGGCGGCGCAAAACCAGAAAATCAATTGGTTTCCTGAGCACATCAAAGATGGGCGTTTTGGCAAGTGGCTCGAGAATAACGTGGATTGGAGCATCAGCCGAGAACGGTATTGGGGAACTCCTCTCCCCTTCTGGAAGTCTGAGGACGGCGATTTGCACGTAGTCGGCAGCGTCAAAGAACTTTCAGAACTCACAGGGCGCGACCTCTCGAGCCTGGATTTACACCGTCCGTTCGTGGATGACATCACGTTTGAATTGAACGGCAAAACCTTTTCTCGAGTTCCTGAGGTGCTTGATGTTTGGTTCGATTCGGGTTCGATGCCGTCGGCACAATGGCATTTGTTACTCGAGGCGGATGGGTCAGCACAAAGTCAGGCAAATCTCGAGACGTTCAAAAAACACTTTCCAGCCGATTTTATCTGCGAGGCGGTTGACCAGACCCGAGGTTGGTTTTACAGTTTGCACGCGATCAGCACGCTCTTGTACGATTCGCCTGCTTATAAAAACGTGATTTGCCTGGGGCATTTGGTGGACGAAAAGGGCAAGAAAATGTCTAAGAGTTTGGGCAATGTGGTTGATCCACTGCCCGCCTTTGACAAATTTGGCGCGGACAGCGTGCGTTGGTACATGTTCACCGCATCCGAACCAGGCGATACCAAACGATTCTCCGAGCGTCTGGTGAGTGAAGGTCAACGTGGATTCGTCAACACGCTTTGGAATGTTTACAGCTTTTTCGTGCTATACGCCAACATTGACAACCCAGATTTGAATGCCGCGCCGAAACTCGAGCAACGCCCAGAAATTGACCGTTGGTTGATTGCACGCCTCGAGCAAACCAAAGAAGTCATGACCAAAGCGCTCGATCATTACGACGCTCGAGGGGCGGGTAAGGCGCTTGATAAGTTTGTCATGGAAATGAGCAACTGGTACGTGCGGCGCAACCGCAGGCGTTTCTGGTCGCAAGATGGAAACGTGGACTCGAGCGCGTATGCAACTTTGTATGAGGCGCTGGTAACTTGTGCGAAACTTGCCGCACCGTTCACACCGTTTTTGGCTGAAAGTTTGTATCAGAATCTTGTTCGCAATCAAGATGTTAGTGCGCCTGAAAGCGTTCACTTGTGCGAGTGGACAAATTTTGATTCCAGCCGTTGTGATTTAAATCTGATTTCTGAGATGAACGCGGTTTTGACCGTGGTCGAACTCGGGCGTGCAGCTCGAGCCAAAGCCAGCCTCGGCAACCGTCAACCCTTACCTCGAGCTTTGGTGTACGCCAGAAACTCGAGCGATGTAAACGCCTTAACCCGTTTAAAAGACGTGGCGCTCGAGGAACTGAACGTTGAAGGGTTGGAATTTCTCGAGGGTGTGACGTACAAAATCCGCCCGAACCTGCCTGTGCTGGGCAAAACATTGCCGCCAGAAGCCAAGAAGCTCATGCCACAAATCACGGCAGCATTGGCAAATCCCGAAACTGCCGCTCGAGTTGCCGAGAATTTGAACGCGGGCAAGGTTGAAACCCTCGAAATTGGGGGCGTGACGATCGAACTGACGCTCGAGAAAGTCTTGATTGATGCGGAAGCACCAGCAGGGTTTGAATCGGCACTGTCAGAAGGTTTCTTGGTCGCACTCGACACGAATTTAACCCCAGAACTCAAACTCGAGGGTTTAAAACGCTTTTTGGTGCGAATGGTCAACCAAGCGCGTAAAGATGCAAAACTCGAGGTCAGTGACAAGATCGAATTGCGTTTGGAACTCGAGGGCGAGTTGCTTCAAGCTGCCCAAGAAAAACGTGAATCTCTGGCGCTCGAAACCATGTGCTCGAGCATCGAATTTACCGAGCCAAAAGCTGGGGATTTTGTGGTGGCGCTCGAGGATGGTGGACGATTGGGATTGACTAAGGTTTGACCTTAAAGGCCTGATCGCCTGACAGAAAAGGTTAACGAACACGGAATACCATTGTCTGACACTTCAAACCCAGCACTGGATCAACCCAAGACTTCTTCTTACGCGATGGGTCAGGATCAACGCCACCAAGTAAATCCAGACGCACCA
>JANLWR010000113.1:0-5025 GCA_031364625.1 Deinococcales bacterium
GACGAACCACTGGTCAACCTCGATTACAAATTGCGCGAAGAGTTGCGTGCCGAAATGCTCGAGATTTTCACGCGGCGCAATTCGATTGTGGTCTATGCAACCACCGAACCGCTCGAGGCACTAATGTTGGGCGGCACGACCTCAGTCATGGACGCGGGGCGTTTGTTGCAAACGGGTTCGACGCTCGAGGTGTTTCACCGTCCGAGCGGTGTGCGCGTGGCGGAAGTGTTCAGTGACCCGCCAATGAATCTGATTCCAGCACAGATCGAAGATGGAAGTTCTGGGCTGCAAGCACGACTCTCGAGCGGCTTGACTTTTGCCCTGCCCGAGCACATGCGCTTGCTCGCCCCTGGCGCGTACAAACTCGGCATTCGAGCCAATCACGCCAAACTTGTCACCTCGAGTACGAGTATCAATTTGCCCGCCAAAGTTGAACTTGCCGATATTAGCGGTTCAGAAACCTATGTTCATGCCAGTACCCAAAACTTGCGCCTGGTGGTGCAACTCACGGGCGTTCACAGCTTCAGTCATCAGCAAGAAATTACGGTGGCGCTCGAGCCAAGTCGTTTGTTCGCGTTCGATGTTGGCGGCGTGTTGCAAGCTTCACCAAACCATGGCTCGAGTTCGCCAGCAAAGGTGGTGGCGTAATGGCGCGAATCGAATTTGAAAATCTGGCGCACAGTTACAAAACCAACCCTCAACAACCCAGCGATTACGCCTTGCAAAAAATCGAACTAACTTGGCGCGACGGCGGCGCTTACGCGCTTCTTGGACCTTCGGGTTGCGGCAAAACCACGCTCTTAAATATTATTTCTGGACTGGTGCGCCCAAGCCAGGGACGCGTTTTGTTCGACGGGCGCGACATGACCGACCTGCCCACCGAAAAACGCAACATCGCCCAAGTCTTTCAATTTCCCGTGATTTACGACACCATGAGCGTGTTTGACAACCTCGCGTTTCCACTGCGCAACCGTGGCATGAAAGAACCCGACACCCGAAAACGAGTCCACGAAATCGCAGAACTCCTCGAACTCTCGAGCGACCTGAAAATTCGTGCCAGTGGACTGAGTGCAGACATCAAGCAAAAAATTTCGCTCGGACGCGGATTGGTACGCTCCGACGTGGCTGCAATTTTGTTTGACGAACCGCTGACTGTCATTGACCCGAACCTCAAATGGCTCTTGCGCAGCAAACTCAAGCAAATTCACCAACAACTCAAACTGACCCTAATTTACGTGACCCACGACCAAATCGAGGCACTCACTTTTGCCGACAGCGTGGTCGTGATGTACGACGGTGCAATCGTTCAAGTCGGAACGCCCCAAGAATTGTTCGAGCGCCCCAAACACACTTTCGTCGGGTACTTTATCGGCAGCCCAGGCATGAATCTTCTAGACTGCACGCTCGAGCATGACAACGCCGTGGTTGGTGGGCAGCAGATCAAACTCGAGGCTGGACTTGCGGCAAAAGCCACAACGGGCGGTGAACTGAAAATTGGTATCCGACCAGAATTTTTGGGTTACGCCAACCACGCGCAACCAAACGCCATCAACGCCCAAATCGAACGTATCGACGACCTTGGAAATTACAAAATTGCCACCGCCAAACTCGGCAACCAAACCCTCAAACTCAAACTCGAGGAAGACGCCCAAATCTCGAGCGGCGCGGGGTGGTTGGTGTTCCCGCCAGAACGGTTGATGTTGTACCAAAACGGACGGGTCGTGGAATAAAACCTAGAAGCTCGAGCCTCATACCAAAAAATGTTCTCTGCCTCACCTGAAGCCCTCATCCGTCAGCTTCGCTGACACCTTCTTGACCATAAAACGCACCTAGCGGGCATGGTCGCTTCTCCCGCAGGGAGAAGGAAAAGAGTCTCGAGCTACACGTGTAAAAACTTAAACTCCCTTCTCTCCTTGGAGAGAAGGGTCGGGGATGAGAGGGAACGCGAGCAGCCGTAGCTTTTAGTGTCAAAAGATTCTGAATTCTCGAGGAGCATCAATGCAAAAAACCATCAACAACAAAGCCTGGTTCTTGGTGCTGCCCGTGGTGATCGCGGTGGCGTTCAGCGCGATCATTCCGCTCATGACCGTGGTCAATTACTCGATTCAGGATGTCCTCGGACCAAACCAGCGCGTGTTCGTGGGCGGCGAGTGGTTTCGCAGTATTTTGCGTGACCCAGAACTTCACAGCGCTTTAATCCGTCAATTGATTTACTCGTTTTGCGTGTTGGCGCTCGAGATTCCGCTTGGGATTGTTGTGGCGCTGGCGCTTCCCGCCAAGGGGTGGCAAGCCAGCCTGAGTTTGGTGCTTATTGCGTTGCCATTGTTGATCCCTTGGAATGTGGTTGGTACGATCTGGCAAATTTTTGGTCGGGCGGACATTGGGTTGCTCGGTAATACCCTGACCAAACTCGGCTTGGATTATAATTACACCTCGCATTCTTTGGACGCGTGGCTGACCGTTCTGGTGATGGATGTCTGGCATTGGACTCCGCTTGTGGCGTTGCTCTGTTATGCAGGTTTACGCGCCATTCCAGATGCCTTTTATCAAGCCGCCAAAATTGATGGCGCAACACCCTGGAAGACTTTTCGCTTCATCCAACTGCCCAAATTGCGCGGCGTGTTGGTGATCGGTTTGCTGCTGCGTTTCATGGATTCCTTCATGATTTACACCGAACCGTTTGTGCTGACCGGCGGCGGACCTGGCGACAGCACCACGTTCCTCAGCCAAATTTTGACCCGCATGGCAGTCGGACAATTCGACGTTGGCAAAGCAGCCGCGTTCTCACTGGTTTACTTTTTAATCATCCAAGCGCTCAGTTACGTGTTTTACACGGTGATTCAAAACACTGGTAAAGGAGAGAGCAAATAATGCGTCGCTCGAGTTTTATTCCCAGCCGTGTCTGGTTGATCTTTTATTTTGTGCTGTTGCTGCTGCCAATTTATTGGATGCTGAACATGTCACTGCGTACCAATGAGGACATTCTGGGCGTGTTCTCCTTCGTGCCGAGAAATCCGACGCTCGCCAATTACAAAGTCATTTTTACCGACTCGAGCTGGTACAACGGGTACATCAATTCAATCATTTACGTCCTGATGAACACGGTTTTGTCTGTCACCGTCGCCCTGCCTGCCGCGTATGCCTTCTCGAGGTACACCTTTTTGGGCGACAAGCATTTGTTTTTTTGGTTGCTGACCAACCGTATGGCACCGCCCGCCGTTTTCCTGCTGCCGTTCTTTCAACTCTACTCGAGCCTCAATTTAATCGATACACACATTGCCGTGGCGCTGGCGCACATGCTGTTTAACGTCCCGCTTTCGGTCTGGATTCTCGAGGGTTTTATGTCGGGCGTTCCCAAAGAAATTGATGAAACCGCGTACATTGACGGTTACAGTTTCTCGAGGTTTTTTGTGCAGATTTTTATTCCCTTAATTCGGTCTGGTGTGGGTGTGACCGCGTTTTTCTGCTTTATGTTCTCGTGGGTTGAATTGCTGCTGGCGCGGACGTTGACCAGTGTGGCTGCCAAACCGATTGCCGCCACCATGACGCGCACGGTCAGCGCGGCTGGCATGGACTGGGGAGTGCTGGCGGCGGCTGGCGTTCTCACCATCGTCCCTGGCGCACTGGTGATTTATTTCGTGCGCAATTACATCGCCAAAGGCTTCGCACTCGGACGCGTGTAACAGATTCTGGAGGCTCGAGATGGAATGGATGGTCTGGACAGTTCCCACCGCAATCTTTTTTGTGTGCATTTTCGCCATGCTCGGTTTTATGACTTTCATTGACGTGCGCAACCCTGCCGCGCCGCGCAAAGGTTTTCTGCCGATGGCAACCACCCGAGGAGACCGTTTGTACATCACCATTCTCGGTTGTGCGTTCATCAATTTGGCATGGCTGGGACTGACCGATTGGTTGCAGTATCCGGCATTGGTGCTCTGCCTGATCTGGGGTTATGTGCTGATTCGTTGGGGCTAAACATGGTTTTTCCTGAGAACCTCGAGCGAATACCTTCCGCTTTGGGTGCAAGTCTCGGTTAACGGTTTGAAGGTTTCCTTCTCGAGCTATTGAAGGGGGTTGTTCGTGAGTCACAAAACAAGCAAAGCAACATGGCAAAGCGGAGCCGTCAGGCGCACGGTGCTGGTCAGCGGTGCAGCCATGCTGGTGGCGGCTGGTGTGGCAGTGTCTCTAAGCCGAGGTTCTGCCCAAGACGAATTTGAGACCGCAGCTCAGAAATGGATTGACTCCGAGTTTCAACCGAGCACGCTCTCCAAAGCGCAACAACTCGCGGAACTCAAATGGTTCATCGAGGCTGCCAAACCCTACCGAGGGCAGTCGATCAACGTGGTTTCGGAAACGATTGACACGCACGTCTACGAATCCAAAACGCTCGCCAAAGCCTTCTCAGAAATCACGGGCATCAAATTGACCCACGACATTATTCAGGAAGGCGATGTCGTCGAAAAAATCCAGACGCAAATGCAGTCGGGCAAAAGCATTTACGACATGTACGTCAACGATTCAGACCTGATCGGCACGCACTTTCGCAACCCGTACACCATCGCGCTTTCAGATTTCATGGCGGGTGAAGGCAAAGCCGCCACTTCACCAACGCTGGATTTGAAAGACTTTATCGGTCTGAAATTCACGACCTCGCCCGACGGCAAGCTGTACCAATTGCCCGATCAACAATTTGCCAACCTCTACTGGTTTCGTGCCGATTGGTTTGCCCGCAAAGACCTGAGAGCCGCTTTCAAGAAAAAGTACGGTTACGAACTCGGCGTGCCGGTCAACTGGTCGGCTTACGAAGACATCGCAAAATTCTTCACCAACGACGTGAAAAACCTCGACGGTAAAAAAGTCTTTGGTCACATGGACTACGGCAAGAAAGACCCAAGCCTCGGCTGGCGTTTCACCGACGCTTGGCTGTCAATGGCGGGCGAAGCCGACAAGGGCAACCCGAACGGCTTGCCGATTGACGAGTGGGGCATCCGTGTTGCCGCCGACAAATGCACGCCCGTCGGTGCG
>JANLWR010000135.1:0-1606 GCA_031364625.1 Deinococcales bacterium
CAGAGTTTCATGTATGGTCCGATTTTTTCTAAGGTATCCGCATCCATTTTGGGCGCGTTGATGGCACCGCGTGACACGTCGCCGTTCAGGGCGGCACAGACTCGCTCTAGAATTTCTGAGCCAACGCGGTCTTGAGCCTCGAGCGTGTTCGCGCCGAGGTGTGCGGTAATCACCACGTCGTCGCGCCCAAGCAGTGGGTGATCGAGCTTGGGTGGTTCTTCGACAAAGACATCGATGCCTGCCGCGAACAAGTGCTTGTCCTCGAGCGCGGCGGCTATCGCGTGTTCGTTGATAATCCCACCTCGGGCGGCATTGACGACGATTGCGCCGCTTGGCAGCATGGCGAGTTCGCGTGCGCCAATCATATCTTTGGTTTCTTCGGTTAAGGGCGTGTGAACCGTTAACGCATTGACTTGGGGCAGCAGTTCCTCGAGCGTGTTGGCGCGTTTCACGCCGAGCAGTTCAAAGCGGCGGCTCGAGATGTACGGGTCGTAAGCGATGACGTTCATTTTTAAGCCCATCGCGCGGTTGGCAACAATCGTTCCGATGCGTCCAAGACCGATAATGCCCAAGGTTTTTTCTTTGATTTCGCGTCCCAAGTATTTGCGATCCCAAATGCCTTGTCGGGTCAATTTGTCGGAACGCGTCACGCCTCGAGATGCCGCCATGAGCAGCGTGATGGCGAGTTCTGCCGCCGAAACCGTGTTGGCTTCTGGCGCGTTGAGCACGATAATACCGCGCCGTGAAGCCGCTTCCAAGTCAATGTTGTCAACGCCAACGCCGCCACGACCAATCACGCGCAGGTTTGTGCCCGCCTCGAGCAGCTCAAGATCGACTTTGGTTCTGGAGCGGGTAATCAATGAATCAAACTCGGAAAGTCGCGCCAGAATTTGTTCTCTGGGCATGTTGGGAATGTATTCAATGTGAAAACCATCAATGATCAGGTTTTCGGGTTTGAACTGCATTTCATCACAGATCAGGATTCGCCAATTTGAAGGATTACGTTCAGCCACAAGTAAAACTAACTCGAGATGGTCACTCGAACAAGCCATTACTCTAGGCAAGTCAAACATGAGAAGAGGCTAAAGGCGTTCACATTTGCAATGTGATAAAAAAAGTCAAAACCACTTTTTGAAGTGGTAATTTGAATGCAGCACACTCGGATTACAAAACCCGTCAAGCAAATCAGTCAGTCCAGAAAAGTAGCGCCAAACATGAGCCAAGATCCAAAAATCAAACCCGAGGCAAGCAAACCCGCCAACATTCGGCTGGCGTTCGGTCCTCAGGCAGAATTGATCCTCGAGCGACTGGGTGATGACGTGGTGCAGGTGACGTTGGTGGCGCGTACCAGTTTTGGTTGGGAGATGCTGGGGCGGCAAATGCTCAGTTTAGAGCAATTGCAAGATTTACCAATTCCAGGAGCGTTTCAGTTAGAGGCTCGAGATCAAAAACTTTCTGCGGGCATCAACAAAAAACGCTAAACCAAAATCCAAAAAGCTCAAGCCTGACAACTCGAGCTTTTTGTTTATTTCATGATGCCCAGCGCCGCGCTTGGTTTAAAATTCGGGAAGACATCGAGCGAATTTTTAAGCCCAAAGCGTTTTTG
>JANLWR010000136.1:0-11329 GCA_031364625.1 Deinococcales bacterium
CAAATCCAGTCGCCAGCACATCTGCAAAGCCTCACGAACATTGTTCAAATCACTTTCTTTAATGGTCTGATCGGTCAAGCAGAGCAACAATTCCATCCAGCGCTCGGTTTCTGAAGCCCACTGGTACTGTGGTAAGTCAGATCCATATTTGTTAAATAAATCAAGCAAACTGTCATCAACCATAACACTCCTTTCTACTCAATTAAAAATGAAAGACACGGATTTTAGCTAAAAAACCAGCATTTCGCACACTATAAGACATTGTGTACTTTTTCGTTGGGGCAAAGATATTGCTTTTGTTGGTTCAAGTATGAGTTATACTGCCATTGAAATGTCAAATAATAGCATATTTATACTATCAATAATATCACCTCCAAATTTTAAAATTTCAAGTAGCCCCCATAAATTACTTAGATGAATATTATTTTTTTGGTTGCATATATATAAATATCAAAGCAATAATAATTCCAAAAAGTGTAAAAAAAACAGTAGCATACCAAAGGGTACTGTTTGCGCTATATGGAGAAGTATTTAAACCAAAAAATCCTGTAATTAAAAAGGCAACAGAAAATACGACGGTAACAAGTGTTAGTCGAGCAAGAAAGTCATTTGTTCTTTTTGCTAAGAGATTGAAGTAGAGTTCTCGAGATGTAATAATTCGTTTTCCAATTTCATCAAGAAATCGAATGGTTCTTGCAGATCGTTGTTCTAAGAAGACGGAAACACCTTGATCATCAATTTCAGCCTTACCGCTAATTTTCCCCTGGAATGCACCACGTTCAGGGTTTTTAAAGTGATCAAATAACTTTGAATATGCCA
This sequence comes from Deinococcales bacterium, assembly GCA_031364625.1. Taxonomy (GTDB): domain Bacteria; phylum Deinococcota; class Deinococci; order Deinococcales; family JAAFIG01; genus JANXTZ01. The sequence continues at coordinate 820 of JANLWR010000136.1, forward strand.
ACTGCATTTTTGTCAAATGCGCTAAGGCAATCTCGAAACTTTGCATTTTGTTTAAAAATTCACCATTGAGCGACTGGTCTAACGATTGTTTATCCACAGTTTTCTCAAGTGCATGAGATATCAAATCGTATTGATCCAAAAAAACTGATAACGTATTTTGTAATAAAAAAGCTGCGTTTGGCTCATCAAGGTATTCTTGCTCTTCAGACGAAAGCTTCATTAAAATTTGGATAATTTGGCTTAATGGAAAAGGATTTTTATTATTGTTAATTTTAGAATGCTCCCCTTTAAGTAAAAAATTTTCGCTGAGGTTTAGCGGACTGAAGGTGACAACAAAGTTTGTATGCACCAAATACCTTATGCAAAATGCCCCTTTGTCAGCTTCAAGTCGAGCCAATTGACTCCAGTCATCCCAACTTGACCCACTGGATTTAACGGATACCCTATTGTTAGATGGATTGTATTGATGAGGGTAAATCTTGATCTCAAAAAAGTCCCAATCGTTAAGAGCATAAGAAAATGGTTGCTGACTAAATTCGGATTGTTGCGCATCAGACCAAACCTTATGAATTCTTGAAAATCTCATGCCTTTTGGTAGCATTTCTAAACAACTTAAAACTTTATAAATATCATCTTTGGAATCATTCAAACAAATATGAAGCCAAATCCACTTTACTTTCTCCTTGAAAACCTCTTCTAAGCTTGATTTCAAGTTTTCACGATCAAAGTCCTGATTAATATTGATAAATGATTTTCCATTTTTCTGTGGATAAATCAAAAAATCTTTTATAATATTATTTTGATTTGTTTCAACTATTTTTTTTACCCAGTCACTTAATTTGCTATATGTATTTTCCACGATTTTACCTCAAATTGAAGTCAAAAAAAGCAGTAAACTTATGATTTGTGGAAAATAAAAACAGTTTGCCGCAAAATGAATGGATTAAAATCAGTTTTCTTGAATAAATACAGGTCATTAAAATTTACATGTGGTATATTTTCATCCAAGACAACATTACACGAATTTAATTTGTACTAAAAGTTTAAAAGCGAATTGGAAGCTTTCGTCTCGAGATGGGAAAATCTAGTTTTGTAGCAACATTTGAGCTAGTTTAGCGTATATCGGCAAATTTCTAAAAGTTATTTCTTCTTAAAAATTCGGTTTCGGGAAATCCGATGACCCAGAATACTCTAAGTCAAAAGAATGAAGATCAAAAAACCTCTTCAACAGTGACTTTAGTTTGAAGGTCATTTCACAAAAGATCAAGTCAAATGTTTAACCACCTCTGCCAAAGCAATTATTCCCCATCACTCGAGGTTTTATTTTTACAACCCAGCCTCAAACGCCGTGATGCCCGAGTCCAGAGCCTCGAGCGCAAAATCGAGTTCTTCGCGGGTGGTGGTTAAGGGCGGCGTGACCATGCTGCAATTGAACTTGCCGAACGTGTAGACGCCACGTTTTTTCAGTTCCGCGTACAAGTTTTTCATCACGCCAGGACCGTCACCGTGCCAGGCAACAAGCGGTTCTCGGGTGATCTTGTCTTTGACAAACTCGAGCGCCCAGAACGCCCCAATGCCCCTGGCTTCACCGATGCTCGAGTGCTTACTTTCCAGTTCTTTCAGACCAGCCTCGAGCCAGCCGCCCAGCACTTTGGCTTGATCGAAAATGCCCTCCTCTTGGTAAATCTTAATTGTTGCCAAACCGGTCGCCACGCACATCGGATGACCCGCGTAGGTGTGACCCACAGGCAGTACGTTCGTGTCCCAGTGCTCTGCCAGGCTTTCGCGCACCAGAACGCCACCGAGCGGAATGTAGGCGCTCGTGACGCCCTTGGCGAAAGTGATAAAGTCGGGTTGAACGCCAAAAGTTTCAGCCGCGAACGCAGTGCCGGTACGACCAAAACCCGTCATGACCTCATCGAAAATCAAGATGATGCCGTGCTGTTGGGTAATCCGACGCACCCCCGCCAAGTAGCCTTCGGGGTAAACGATCACACCGTTCGAGCCAACAATCGGCTCGAGAATAATGGCGGCAATTTTTTTCGGATTTTCAAACACCAGCGTTCGCTCGAGATGATCCAGAGCACGAGCGGTTTCTTCGGCGGGGTCGGTGGTGTAAAACGGGCTGCGGTACGGGTAAGGCGCAAAAAAATGCACGATGCCTGGCGCGGTGGCGGGTTCGCTGCCCCAACGCCTGTCCTCGCCCGTCAGTTGAATGCTCGTGCCAGTGCTGCCGTGGTAACTGCGGTAGGTCGCCATGACCTTAAACCGACCCGTTAACGCCCTCGCCATCCGAATCGCATCGTCGTTGGCTTCCGCACCACCCGTCGTGAAAAACGCCCGACAGCCCTCATCCCACGGTGAGAGCTTGGACAGCGCCTCGCCCAATTCGGCACGTTTATCGTTAAAATACGTGGTCGGGCTGTAACACAGCGTTGCGGCTTGATCCTGAATCGCTTTGACCAACTTCGGATGCGAATGCCCCAAGTTGGTGCTGACCAGTCCAGAAGCCAGATCAAAATACTTATTGCCGTCCAGATCAAAAAAATGTCGCCCCTGCCCCCGCGCAATCACCGGCGCGGCAAGCGCTCCCTGCGCCGACCAACTCGAGAGCACGTACTTCTTGTGTTTGGCGGCGAGTTCATCTTGTTTGCTTAAAGCCTGCGTCATAAAAACCCCTCTTCTGAAACGCGAAAAGTCTGGAAGCTCGAGCTTTGCAGCGCTTTTTTCAAAGCTCGAGCGACGGATGAGGTTGTTATTCTAGCGTGTTTTGAGAAATTGCGAGTGTGGGTTGGAATGCCCAACACATAAAACCGCAAAATCCGAATCTTGTGGCTTTTGTTGAGGTTTACGTGTTCTAGCGGGTGCAGGAATACCCGTGTCCTGAAGGGCGCAGCTTCTTGACCCCTAAAACAGCACCTCACGGGCTTGGGTCGCAAGAAGCGCCCCTACGAGAGAACCTTGAATGACAGGGATGATCACCAATCACGAGCAGGACAAAAACCTCGAGCCACACGTGTAAAGCAACAAAGCTCCCTTCTCTCCAAGGAGAGAAGGGCTGGGGATGAGAGGGGGCAAGTGCAATTGCTGCTTTTTTGTATTTGAGAAAAACTATTGAAGTGCCAACCTCAACTGCCGTTTCTGGCTCGAGTTCGCGCATCACGGTACAAAATATAGGCTTTTGCAACCTGAGGATAATTGGGCATTAACGCCAGTTCCACCATGTCCTGAAGTTGTTCCACCGTTAAATTGCCTTTTTGAATTTCGCGCTCAATCGGGTCGGTCACTTTTTGTTGAATCACTTGGTAATCAATAACTGTCCCCGTCGCCCAAGCCGCTTTTTGTACGGCGTTGACGATTTTAATGACATCGAACGGTACGCGTAAACCGTCGCGTTTAACAATCGAAAAATACTGACTCACGCTAACTCCAAATGGCTCGAGATGAGATTAAAAAACAAAATCTTCATCCCGTAAAATCTCTACTTTGCTGCTTTTAATGTAACCGTTGCCTTTGGTCGAGAAAAAATCGTGATTTTTGGTTTCGGTGCGTAAACCCGCCAGCACCACGGCGTTAACGCTCGAGGCGTCCACTTCAAACACGGCTTCAAGTCCGAGGTTCATCATGGCTTTGTCGGCGTTGTAGCGCACGAACTGCATGGCTTGTTCGGTTAAACCGATTGGGGCGTACAAGGCGTTCGTGTAACGTTCTTCTAAGGCATGAAGTTGCTCGAGCATGTCACGCGCTTCACCTTCAGCACTCTGTTGGTCTTTGCTGCCCATGCGGGCGAAAACGTCTTGGGCGAGCATTCCAACGTAGACGCCGTGAATGCTTTCATCGCGGATAATCAGGTTGATAATCTCGCCACTGTTCACCAGTTTGCCTTGACCCGCCAGAAAAAGTGGGTAGAAGAAACCGCTGTAAAACAGGTAACTCTCGAGCATCACGCTGGCGCTCATGGCAAGGTACAAGCTTTTTTGGTCACGAATGGCGGTGTAGCGTTCGTGAACAAACCGAATTTTGGCTTGCAGAACGCTGTCCTGCCCAACCCAATCAAAAATCTCGTCAATTCTTTTGGTCACGCAGAGCGTACTGAAGATGCTCGAGTAACTTTTGGCGTGCATGTGCTCCATCGCGCCCATGAAACCCAGCACGGCTTTGGCATGGTGACTGCCGACAGCCTGTGAGATGAGCGGCATTCCTGCGCCACCCTGTTCGGTGTCGAGCAACGTCAAGCCGCCCAGCGCGTGTTCAAACACCCGTTGTTCTTCGTGCTCGAGGCTCATCCAGGAGAGTTTGTCATCGGCGAGCGGAATTTCTTCATCGACCCAGAATTGACGAACGTTTTGATCCCAGAACATTTTGGAATAATTGTCGTCCAGCCTGTTCCAATTGACGGCGCTGTGATTGCCAACGCGATTGTTAATGCTGGGATTGATGGCGTTGGGCGCGGAAATTTCAGTCAACATGCAAAACTCCTTATACCGCGCAGGCAGCGCATTCTTCCATGCTTAAGTTTTTGGTGCGGGTGTAATACAAACTTTTTAAATTCTTATGCTGTGCGTAGACGTAAAGCCGCGCCAGATCGCGGGTGCTGGTTTCGGAGGTCACATACAAAATCGTGCTGATGCCCTGGTCGACATGGTTTTGAATCTCTGAGACCAGATCAATCACGCGCATCATGTCCATGTGATAGGCGCTTTTGTAGTAAAAGAATGTTTCAATGCTTAGGAATGGCATTGGGTAATAGGTTGTGGCGTTACCATACGTGCGGGTTTCGACGTGCTCAACAATCGGCATGATGCTGGGAGTGCTGTTTTGAATATAAGAAATACTCTGAGTGGGTGCAATCGCCATACGATACGAGTGGTACAAACCGTGTTTTTGAACCTCGAGCTTTAAATTCTGCCAGTCTTTTATGCTTGGAATCTGCAAGCCTTCAAACAACTGCTTCACTTTCAAGCTTTTTGGCGCGAAATCCTCGAGTTCGTACTTTTGAAAGTAACTTCCGTTGGCATAATCGCTTTTTTCAAAATGGGCAAAGGTTTCGTTCTTTTCTTTGGCAATTTGCATACTGCTTTGGATCGAATAATAATTGACCGCCATAAAAAACGTTCTGGCAAAATCAATCGCTTCCTCGGAATCGTAACGAATGCCGTTCTTGGCATAAAAACCGTGCAGGTTCATTGCACCCAAACCGACGCTGTGAAAGTCCGCGTTGGCTTGCCTCGCCCCTGGCGCGTTGGCAATGCTCGAGAGGTCACTGACGGCGGTCAAAGCATTCATTGCCGTATGTACCGTTTCGGCAATGTTTTTGTTGTCCATGACGTTAACAATGTTTAAACTGCCAAGGTTGCAGCAAATGTCATAACCGATCTGGTCGGGTTGTCCGTAATCGTTGATGCTCGAGGTGGTCTGCACCTGAAAAATTTCGGTGCAGAGGTTGCTCATTTTGATCTGCCCGACGCCTTTTAACGGGTTGGCGTCGTTGGCGTTGGATTTGTACATGATGTACGGATAACCAGATTCAAATTGAGTCGTGGCAATGCGGGTCAGCATGGTTCTGGCATTGATGGCTTTTTTCTTGACCTCGGGGTGCGCCACCAACGCGTCGTACATGGCGTCAATGTCTAGGTCGTCCAGGTGTTTGCCAAAAGCTTTTTCGACGCTTTGCGGGGCAAAAACAAAATAATCTTCGCCTTTGGCGGCAATGTCAAAGAATTTTTTTGGCGCAATCAAACCCAATGACAGCGTTTGAATGCGGCTTTTTTCATCGGCATTGATTTTTTTGGTGTCCAGGAAATCTTCGACATCCCAGTGAAAAATGTTCAGGTAGACCGCGCCCGCGCCCTTGCGTTGACCCATCTGATCGGCGTAATTGAAGGCATCCTCGAGCAACTTCATGACCGGAACAACACCTTTGGCGGCGTGTTGCACCTCTTTGATCGCCTCGCCCCTCGAGCGCAGTTTGGACAGGTTTAACGCCACGCCGCCGCCGATTTTTGAAAGCTGCATGGCGGTATTCAAATTAAAACCAATGCTGTTGAGGCTGTCGTCAAGCTCGAGCAAGAAGCAGGACACCAGTTCGCCGCGACGGGCGCGACCGGCGTTCAAGAAGGTGGGCGTGGCGGGTTGGTAACGCTGTTCGATCATGGCGGCAACAAAACTTTTTGCCAAGCTAAAATCACCCTGCGCCAAATGGAGCGCCGTGGCAATCACGCGGTCTTCGTAACGCTCGAGGTACTGTTTTTTATCGTTCGAGCGCAGGGCATAATCTTTAAAGAATTTAGAGATTGCCATGTAAGATTTAAATTCAAACATAAAACCAGCCGCATAATCGGTGATTTCGGTGATTTGTTCGCCAGTGTATTTGGCTAAAAAATTTTCGTAATACCCATTGTCAATCAAAAAAGTCATTCTCTCGAGCGGCGAGTTAAAGCGCATGATTTTCCCAGCGATTTCTTGCTCGAAAACGCGGCAAGCCTCGAGGTCTTTTTCGACCTGATAAAAACCGTCCGCTTTTTGAATCACAGAGGCGTTTAACTCGAGTGAGCTGATTTTAGTTTGCAACAAGTGTATTCACTCCTTCCATAAAAACGGCGACGTCTTTGCGTTGTCCTGACATTTCAAAGGTATGCAAAATTGGAAACCCATATTGTTGATTCAAGGTAATGGCAGCTTTTCCAAAAGACGTACCCCAGTTGCGGTTGCCGCTGGCGGCAATGCCTTTGATAAAAGCTTGGTTGTGACTGACAAAACGCTTTACCTCTTCTGGAATATCCCCTAAGCCTGTTGTATAGGTCAGTAAAACGCAAGGCTCGTTGATGCTTTCATCGCCACTCGAGATTTTTAAATTGCGCTCGAGCGGTAATTTTTGCACGAATCGTTGTACATTTCCGGTTTTTGATGCATAAACAATCAACATTTTTACCTCCCCAGTTCTTGAAAGTGGGTTTAAGAATAATTAAAGCCATGTTTTAGGTTAAACAACTCTTCACGAAATACCTTTCAACCCTGTACGCGAGGGCGCGAGGATGACACATTCGGAGGGTGCTCGGACTGTGACCGTTGCGCGACAGTGCCAGAGTTTCGCTGGCTTTCCCCAAACCCGAAGTTTAACACTAGATATTGTAGTGCTAAAAAAAAGCATACGATACGTGGTGTTGGTTTGTGAAGGGGCTTGACAAATCGAGGTCAAACTCGAATCAGAACCTCGAGAAGCCAGAATTAAAGATTTAATTCGTGTGTCACGTCTTTTTGTTGGTAACTGTTTGGATAATATTTTTGCTTGCCCATCATCACTTGCGTTCATTAAGGCTGGTTTGATGCTGCCCATGTTGACCGAGGATATTTCAAGCCAATACCAATTGAGAATCATTCCTAATTGTTGTTGAGTACGAATGCCCTTGATTTCTCATGGGGATGGGGGGTATCTTATTCCGAGTAAACAAGTCGGAATACTTATTCATAAAAACACAGGAGTCTCGAGATGAAAAAGCAGCAGCTCTACATTGGTTTATTCGCATTGACCGCCCTTGGTTCGAGCCTGGTTTTGGCTCAAGCTTCCAACGCAAACCTGGGCGTGGTCAAAAATTACCTGCTGACTCAAGTGGGCGTTCAAAAATCTGGAAGCTCGAGCTTAAAAATGGCAGCACAACGTTATTACGATCTGGCAAAAAACACCAATTTTAATTACAGCAAACTCGCACTCAGCAGCGACGCGGTACGCAATGCCTTAAACGATGCTCGAGCGGGCTGGAGAAAAGCCAGCCCAGTTTACGAAAGTGTCGAAGGGATTGTTGCTGGTGTCGAAATGCTGGCAATTTTCGATATCAATTTGGATGCGGGAGCGAGCAAAACCGAGGGCAGCGAAAGCATCGTCACATTCGACCTGAAACTGCCAAACGGCAAAACCCTGGAAAAACCAGGCAACCTTTTTGGGGTCACTGAAGGCGCACTGTGGGCTTCAGAAAAAAGTTTCTCGAGCGGCGTGAAGTTTGATCTTGACGATGACGGCAAAATTGGTTTTGGTGATGCGCTACCCGATGCAAACGTTTTAAAAGCCGCCGCCGACAAACTGGACAGCATGACCGCAGACCTGATGACAACAAGCAAAAGCTGGACGCCAACACTCGAAGATGTCTTTGGAGCGTTGACCGCCAACGTTCCAACCGCCGCACCCGTCTTTATTGACCGTTGGAAAACCTCGAGGTTTGTGCTGGGCGACGCCGCGACCCGCCGCGATTTCAATGCCATCTCGAGCTTGAACGATTTAAACGGCAACATTGCCAGTTGGCAGACTTTGTACAAAGGTTTAGCGCCAGCCGTCGCCGCCAAAAACGCCAGCCTGAACAAACAAATCACCGACGGTTTGAACAGCCTTAAAATTTGGGTCACAAAACTCGAGACTCAAGAAAAGACCCGTCGCTTTAGCCCAGAGCAAGCGAATTTGATTTTAAAAGAAAGCGACAACCGTGCCACCGCCATCACGGGCAAAATCGTGCAAGCGGCGGCATTGCTCGGCGTGAAGGTCAACAACTAACATGAAAGCTCTAGCACTCATCACGGTTTTGTTGCTGTTTTTTGGCAATCGAGCGCTTGCTGCCAGCGATTACGCCAGTGCCGCCGAGGACATTCGAGCCAAATTGGTGGCGGCGCAACTCGAGATGGTGTTCGACAAACCCGAAGCCGAAGAACTGGTTTTGAAAGCCCAAACAAGTTTTAACTCGAGCTTTCAAAACTTGAAGAACACCGAATTTCAAAACGATTTTCAAACCCTGAACACCGCCGTAAAAACCAACAACGAAACCCAATTTGCTCAAACTCGAAGCAAACTCTGGACGGGTATTTTAAAGGCTGCGTACATCAAACTCGAGAATGCTGTGAAGTCTGGAAATACCAGCGCCGCGAATGAATGGTTGAATCTGCGCGAGTACCGACTGGCGACCCGTTTCACCAGCCCAGATTCGGATGCGACGCTGGCGATCAGTTCGCTGATTGAGCAAAAAATCTCGAGCGTGGATGCGTTGACCGCCGTTCGTGCCGATTATCTTGACGCCTACCAAGCGCGGTTAAACAATGCCCTGCACGATCTTGCGAGCGCCCAAAAAAACCAGTACGTTGTCTCGAGCGCCGAAATGAGCGCCGTCGCCAAAGGTTATTTTCAAATTTTGAGCACCGCCTACGCACAAAATTTCGGCGAATCCGCCCTCAAAGACGCTCAAAATGCCTTCTCAAAACTCGAGCGACAACCACTGAACACCGCAAACCTCAACGCCGTCAAAACCGAACTCGAGGGTTTCCGCGCCGCGCCGCTCTCGCCCAGGGAGCGGGCAAAACGTGCCTCGCAAACCCTGCGTTTTTTAACACTCGTTCCCGTCGAATACGGGCGCGGCGTCAGCGAATCGAACGGCGCGACCGTGGTCAACCGCGATCTGGAAATTACCGAAGCCAAAACCTTTTTAACCAGTGCCGTCAGCGCTTTTGGCGACCTCGAGCCAGCGCTGGTCAAAACCAATAAAAACGCTGTCAGTCAAATCAAAAATGATTTTGCCGCGCTCGAGCTTGGCTTAAACAATGCTGCCGCCCACAACAACCCGCCCAGCTATAAAGACGTAAAACAAAACATTGAAAACTTAACCACCAAACTCGAGCAACTGATCCCAGCCGATTGGCGCCGCGCTGACCCTGCTGGCGATTTGGACGTGATTAAAAGCCAATTGCGGCAACTCGAGAATGCGGTGGGCGAGAGAAGTTTTGACCTTGCCGAAAGCGCCAGAATTTCTGCTTACGCCATGCTCGAGAGTGGCACTGAAGCCCGTATTAAAGTCTTTCAACCACAACTTGCCACAGCGATTGAGGGCTTATTCTGGAACGGCGTGCAACCCGACGGACTGGCACGTTTAATCTCGAGAAACGCCAGCGTTACAGAATTTAAAACCACGCGCTTGGCACTCGAGGCAAAATTACAAGAGGCGGCGCGTTACGTTGGTACGAACGCATCACCAACCTCAACTTTCGTGAACGCCCTGGTGATTGTTTTCCGTGAAGGCTTGGAAGCCGTGTTGATTCTGGCAGCATTATTGGGCAGCCTGAAAGCCCCAGCCGTGCGTCACTTGCGCCGCCCACTCTGGATGGGTGCAGCCGCATCTTTTTTGGCGACCATTGTGACATTTTTAATCATGCAGCGCATTCTGAACGCCTTCGCCATTTTTGGCGAGAAACTCGAGGCGGTGGTCAGCGTGATTGCCGTGGCGGTCTTGCTGGTGATTATGAACTGGTTTTTTCACAATGTGTACTGGAACGAGCATTTGGCAAATTTTCACAAGAAAAAACACCAATTGATGGGCGCAAACATTGGGCAGGGTTTAGGGCTAGCCGTGCTCGGTTTTACCGCCATGTACCGCGAAGGTTTTGAAACTGTGCTGTTCATGCAATCGCTGGTTTTGCAATCGGGGCTTGCCCCCGTTTTAAGCGGCGCAGCCATTGCGCTGCTGCTGGTGACGCTGGT
>JANLWR010000157.1:0-3723 GCA_031364625.1 Deinococcales bacterium
TCAAGTCATCAGCGAATTTTTGTAAACATTCGTAGGGGATGGTCTCAGACCATCCCCTACATCCCCTACATCCCCTACATCCCCTACATCCCCTACATCAGTTATTGGAGCGGTGTGATTGAATCCCCGCCAATTGTTCCATTGATCGTGACTGATCCAAGCGATGGACCAGTGTCTCCAGCCAGTTTCCCTACAGTCACACCAATCAATTCAAAAATCAGTGTTTTGCCGCTTTTGCGAACCACTTTAATGCTGCCGCCAGTCACGCTCCAGATTTTTCCGGTGCTCGAGTCGCCTTCGCTGTATATTAAACTGGCGTTGGTGACGTTTTTGATGACATAGGTCACGCCTTCATCTCGGCTGTTTTGTGGCAGTGAAACGCTGAAAACGCGTTTTGAAGCGCCTGAACCTTGCGTGGTTGTGACCAGCAGGTTAACCACCGTGACGTTGCTGGTGACGGGTTCTAAACTGCCGTTGTAACCACCCGTGGCGCTCGAGAAGCTGAGGTTGGCATTGCTGGTAGGGTTTCCAGACGTGCCGCCACAAGCTGCGAGTGAAGCGATTAAGACCAAGCCCAAAATGACGTTCTTCATGAATCTCCTGTTGCGCCGATTTTATGACTTTCAAACCATACCATTCATGACGCTTTGGTTTGCTGCCAAGCTTCAAGCAACTCGAGTTCTTTTTCGGGTGTTAAACCAGATTTCCAAACATAATCTGCACCTCGAGATTTCACAAACTCAAAGGTGTCTCGAATCGTGTATTCAAGAGGTCGGAATCCCAAGTGCTTCTCCAAAGCTTTTTGAATTTGAACCCTGGCAAAATTGGAACTTTCGGTTTCTTTGGCGGGAATCCACAATGGCAGGCTGTTTTCGCCCATCCAAGGGTTGACCTGTTGCTCGAGTAGGAAAGCGTCGGGAACATATTCAAAGTTTGCATCTGCCGCCAGCGTGGTTTTGATCGTCTCGAGCACCTGCCCAATGCTGGTGGTGTTCCCGGTGGCATTGAAAATCCCGGTGGTGTTCCGCTCAATCATGCGTATTGTCCAAGTGGCGAGGTCTGCCGCGTCGATAAATTGAGTCTCGAGGTTCGCGGAGGTTGGAGCAAGAATTCTGCCTCCTCGAGCGACGCGATCCACCCAGTAAGTAAAACGGTCGGTGGGGTCAAACTCACCCACGATCAAACCAGGACGAATGTTTAAAGTTTGTCCTGGGAACGCACTTTCGGCGGCTTGTTCACACAAAACTTTCAAACCACCATAGGTTTCGCCCGTGACCGCCTCTGCGGTTTCATCTTCGAGTTTTGCCAGAGCTGCATCTTCGGGTGTGGGTTCGCTAAATCCTGCGTAAACACTGATGCTCGAGATGAACGTGTAATGCTTGGTGTGGTCTTTTAAGAGTTCAGCGCTGGCTTTGACGATCCTCGGCACGTAACCGCTCGGGTCAATCACCGCATCAAAATCGCGGTGTTTTAAGGCTTCCAAACCATTTCCCTTTTCAGGGTCACGATCACCTTTTATGGTCTCGAGGTTTGGGAACGGGTTGCGGTTGCCACGGTTAAAAAGTGTGACCGTATGCCCACGCTCGAGCGCCACGTTGACCAAATGCCGCCCGACGAATTGCGTGCCACCAATCACCAGAATGTTCATGGTTTAGTTTAAGGTGATTTAGGTACTCAAATGCTGAAATCCCAAATTTATGCTTGTCTGACGCTCGAGCCACCAAATTTTAGGGATAAACCTCGTCGTGCGTTCCAATGTCCAGGAGCAAGATGGGTGCGACCTCAGTTTCTAGACTGATCTCAAACACGAATACAATTCGCAAATCAAACGAAACCGTACAAGCATATTTGCCATCCAGTTTCCCTTTGAGTTTATGGGTCTCGAGGGTTGCTGTAAATGGGTCTTGTTGCAAGAATTCCAGAACTTGTTGAACTTTCCCTTGAATGTGCGGATTTTTGCGCAAAAGCTTTTTGAATCGTTTTGAAAAGTGTGTCGAGAATCGAATAATCCTCACTTAAGCAATGCTTCCATTATGGTTTTAGCGTCACCACTGATGAAACGCCCTTCGGCGAAGTCTCGTTCGCTCTGTTTGACACCGGCAACAAATTCTTCATGTAGCTTCGCTTTATGTTTCTTTTGCAGTATCTCGAGCAGCGTATTTTGATCGTCAAGAGCTAGAAGTTCAACCATCTCGAGCGCCTGGTCAAGTGTGACTTGGGTTGTTTGCGTCATTGGTTTTCCTTTCTCGAGAACCACTTTGAGGCATATTTTAGCATTTTTTCGTGAATTTCAGTCTTCAATTCCCAATTCTGTTCCCGCCCATCGCTCGAGCAGTTGCGCGGCAGCCACATGATCCACGTCGCTGCCCAGTTCCCTTAAGGCAATCTCGAGCAGGTTTTCGGTCAGGCTGGTGATCGGGGATGGTACTCGAGCGTCACGCAAGGCTTGGGATGCAATTCTCACATCTTTTGCCATCAACCCGAGTGCGAAAGTGGCAGGAAATCCTCGTCCGACCACACGTTCTGGAAACAAATTCATGCTGACGTTTGACCGTCCTGATGATGCGTTTATCACGTCTAGTGCGGTGCTGGTACGAACGCCCGCCTTCTCGAGTCCCAACAAAACTTCGGACAGCGCCAGAATGTTGACGCCCAACAGCGCTTGATTTGCGGCTTTGACTGCCATTCCAGCGCCGCTTGGACCACAGTAAACAATCTTTGCCGCAAAGCTCTCAATCACCTTTTTGACCCGCTCGAGAATCGCTTCATCCCCGCCAACCATCACGGTCAGTTTTCCATTGATCGCGCCAGCCACGCCGCCAGAAACGGGTGCATCCAAGTAAAACATTTCGCGTTCCTCGAGCATTTTATGTAAAACCCGAGCGCTGGCGGGGTCGCCACTGGTGCAATCCACCCAGACCAAACCCACTTTTGCCGCCTCGAGAATCTTGGGGGCAACTTCGAGCACTTCTTTTGAGGTTGGAAAGCAAGTGAACAGCACATCGACACTCGAAAGTTCGACAAAACCCGAGATGGTTTTCGTGCCGTATTCGATGCTGTGCGATTCGGCTTTGGAGTTTGTTCTATTCCAAACCAATGTCTCGAATTGTTTTGAAAGGTGTCCCGCCATCGGATAACCCATGATGCCCAAACCCAAAAAAGCTGTTTTCATGCGTTATTCTTGCTCGAGTTTAGTTTGAAACGCAAACTTTGCGGCTAGTCAACTGGTGCTTTTGCCGCTCCTCGAGTTACACTTTTTTGGTGACCGTTTCATTTCTGGTGCGCCGAATTCTGACTGCGTTCATCACGCTTTTTTTGGCGGCGATGATGGTCTTTAGCGCTTTGCTGATCGTGCCTGGTGATCCTGTGCAGTTGATTATCGGTCTGAACAACGACCCGGCGCAGTACAAAGTCTTGTCTCAGCAACTCGGTTTGGATAAACCACCTCTCGAGCGTTTCGGGCGTTGGATTGCTGGTTTGGTGCAAGGTGACATGGGTAAAAGCACTTCGCTTTCTGCTCCGGTCAAAGATTTGATCCTTACCAGATTGCCTGTGACGTTGCCATTGATTCTAGCCTCGAGCCTTTTGGCACTCTTGATTGCCTTGCCTGCTGGTATTTTTGCTGCACGCCGCAAAGGAACAGTTTTCGATTTGTCCACTGTGCTCATCACGCAAGTCGGTTTGGCGATTCCGAGTTTTTGGCTGGGACTGATTTTTATTTTG
>JANLWR010000159.1:0-2730 GCA_031364625.1 Deinococcales bacterium
TGTGCGATTTGATGCGGCGTTCCTTAAAAAAACGTTCCGCCGCTCGGGTTTCTTTTGAGGATTTGAGACCAAAAATTTGGACTTCCATAAAAGTATTTTACAATCTCGAGCATAGGTTAAACTAAGCCATGAAAACCCAGATTTCTTACGGCAAATTTAACATTTCACTCCACCGCACTTACGCCGCGCCGCTCGAGGTTGCCGCCATTGCGGAGTCGGAATTTGTTGGGCGCAACAACAATTTGTTTGCCGTTGATGTCAGTGTCGAAGTTTTCGGAAACAATTTTTTGCCCGCCTACACCCACGGCGACAACAGCACGGTGGTTGCCACGGACAGCATGAAGAATTTTATCCTCAAAGAATCCGCGAATTTTACGGGTTGCACACTCGAGGGTTTACTCGAGTTTTTGGGAACACAATTTCTGGCAACCTACCCGCAAATGGAAAGCCTGCGCATGATGGGACGCGAGTTGCCCTTTCTTGCCGCTCGAGTCCCAGGAAAAAACGGTTTTGAAAACAGCGATGTCCTGCATTACCCAACCAACGGCGATGCCGCAACCGCCAGCCTGTACCTCGAGCGAACAACCACTGGCTCTCAAGTCATAGACCTCGAGTGCGGGCGCGAAGGTTTTCAACTCCTCAAAATCACTGGCTCGAGTTTTGCCGCGTTCGTGCGCGACGATTACACGACGCTGCCCGAACTCAAAGACCGTCCGCTTTTTATTCACATGGATTTAAATTGGCATTACTCGAGCATTGCTGATGGTTTGGGCGCCCAAAAATACGTGCCAAGCGAGCAAATTGCCGATATTTGCCGCGTCATTTTTCACGAATTTAATTCAAAATCAATTCAAGAACTCGTCTACAAATTTGGCGAACGGATTCTCGAGCGATTCCCTCAACTGATGAGTGTCAGTTTTGAAGCCCAAAACCACACTTGGGACAAAGCCGCCGAACTCGATGGAAGCGATCAAGTCAAGGTTTTCTGGGAACCCAAAGTGCCTTATGGCTATATTTCCCTGACCATGACCAGGGATTGAAATGAAAGTCGCCGTTTTGACCGATGTCCACGGCAACCGCTTTGCACTCGAGGCGGTGCTTGAAAACATCTCGAGTTTTAAACCCGATTTGATGCTGAACTTGGGCGACACAGTTTTGGGTGGTGCTGACCCTGTTGGCGCTTTAAAACTCCAACTCGAGTGTGGTGCGTTGATGGTTCGCGGTAACGCCGATGAGGAAGTTGCAAATCCACAATCCGACCTCGAGCCAGCCAGACTCGAGGTGGTGAATTGGTTGCGTGGCTTGCTGGTTGAGCACGATTTAAGAATTCTTGAGAATTTACCCACCATGCTCGAGGTGGCAAACGGTGAAATCCTCGCGTGTCACGGAAACCTCAAAACGCCCTGGGACTTTTTGATGCTACGTGACAATCCCCAAACCTTCACGGATTACGCCGCGCCAGACGTGCTCCTCTCGAGAATCCAAAAATTCCCAAACGCAAAAGTCGTGCTTTGCGGTCATTCGCACCGCGCTCGAAATGTGACCGTCAACGGTGTGCAATTTGTCAATGTTGGCAGCGTCTCCAGACAACCTGACGGCGATCCTCGAGCGCGATGGGCATTGTTGACCCGTGACGGAAACTCTTGGCATGTCGAGCACAAATTCACCGATTACGACATCGAAGCCGCCGCAAAATGGGCGCTCGAGTTTGCACCCGACGGAGAACTCGAGGCGCAAAAATTACGCACTGGTAGTGGTGTTTAATTTCTCGAGCCACTCAAGATAAAACCCAAACTCCCTTCTCCTGATGTTAGGAGAAGGGTCGGGGATGAGGTCAGAAAGTTTTCAATTCTTGATTTTCACCAAGTCCCTCAGCAAACCATCCAAACCGTTTGAAACGTTGATCTGGTCAATGTTCTCGGTGATTCGCTCGAGCGTCTCGAGTTCTTTGAGCCTCAGTGCCACAGGGTTGTCTTCCATGACTTTGGCGGTGTTCAGGAGGCTTCGGGTGGCGGCGGTTTCCTCGCGGCGGCGAATACCATTGGCTTGCGCCACTTTTTCGGCTTCAACCACTTTGGAAAGGATCGCTTTCATCTCGCCTGGTAGAATAATGTCTTTGACGCCAACCGAATCGACAGCCAAACCAAAGCCTTCAGATTTGGTTTTGACATGGTCGAACACCACGTTATCCAGCACGTCTTTGTCCTCGAGTAGCGCGTCCAGGGTGCGAGTTCCGACTGCCGCCCGCAATCCGAGTTGCAATTCTTTGTACAAGAATGCTTCCAAATCTTTTAGTTTGCCGGTTGCCAAGATCGCGTCGGTCACACGGTAAGAGGCGCTCAAGTTGAGACGCAATGCGACTTTGTCTTTGGTCAGAATCTCCTGACCGCTGACCTCGAGTGTTTGAAGCCGTGAATCGACAATGGCGACCCGCAAAGACCGTCCAATTTTCCAGAACGCGTGAGCGCCCACTTCAAGCACACCCTCGAGTTTGCCGTCTACGAACAACGCCCCAGTGTGGTACTCGGGAATCGTGACGTTTTCAATGTACTGCTCGAGTTTTGTGCCTTTCAGGTTCGCGGCAATGTCGGCTCGGACGCGGAAATCGCTGGCAATGTCCACCGTCTCGAGTTTGGTCACAAAGTCGTTGAAGTACATGGCAGAGGCGGTTGGTGGGATCAAATCCGTAACCGCTTTGCCTCGGCGTACCAGTCCAAGTTCCAACTCACC
>JANLWR010000173.1:0-3317 GCA_031364625.1 Deinococcales bacterium
ACCCAAGATCAATTTACGCCAACCCGCGCTGGGGGCGAGCTTCTCTTCTCGAGTATCAGCGTTGGCGAATTTCATGTTTGTGGTGTGACTACCGACAAAAAAGCGTACTGCTGGGGCAACAATCGCAGTGGCAAACTGGGCAGCGGTGATGGTTTGGCTTCTGAAAGTCACGTGCCGTTGCTGGTCGTTGGCAAACTCGAGTTTAAAAGCATTAGCGCGGGTATCAAACACACTTGCGGTTTAACCCTAACCGGTAAAGCCTGGTGTTGGGGCAGTGGCATCAGTGGACAACTGGGTGTTGCCGTTCCAGACGATCAAAGTCCTAAACCCGTTGAAGTCAACACCAAATTGCTTTTCTCGAGCATCAATGCTGCAAACGCTAACACTTGCGCGATGGCAATGGACAAAAATATCTGGTGTTGGGGCGAAAATTCTGACGGGCAACTGGGCAATGACAGTACGCAAAAAAGTTTTCGCCCAGTGCAAGTTGAAACACCTTAAATCGTGACTGGTTTTCTCGAGCACAAGGCTTGAGCTTGAAAAAACCCTCAGTGCTACTGTCCCATCCTGATCTGTGGTTGTAACGACAGCCGTTCCGTTTCCACCATTTGAGCCAAACAAGTCAGCGATTTTGGTGACCAATCAATTCTTTCAAAGATTTAGCTCGAGTTCACAAGGAGGTTTTTATGAAGTTTTACCCTCTCAGCTTTTTCTTGGTTTTAGCCGTTACTCTTGGTGCGTGCAATACGGCAATACCAATTGAGCAATCGCCCTCGAGTCCCGTTGGAACCTCAAATCGGGCATGTTCGGGTTGTTGGTTATATATTGGTTCACCAAAGACGGCATTTTACCAAAACGATCCTTTGGGCAATGAAGGTTTTACAATAAAACATCCACTGTTCACCTTGAATGATACAACTCCAGTCGCAATGTGGGACGATGTGGATCCGATTTTTGGAAATGTTAGTTGCTCTGTTTTAAATACTCGGTCATCGAAGTTGTTCAGAAATGATTGGTCTGAAAATTCGCTACCCCAATTCCCTGCTTGCGCAAAGCGCCGTGCCATTGCACCTGCATTAAAATCGCCAACAACTGGTAGCACCATGTTGTTTTATGACAATAAAGTTGTCATCGGAGGGTTAAGTACGTGGACTCCATTTGGAACGCCAGTTCCAATGAATGGACTGGGTTTTGAATCCTTGGATACAGATAAAACCAATGAATCCAATGGCTACGCGGTTGCACAAACACGTCAGGGCATTCCAACAGTTGCATTCAGTGCTTATCTTCTTTCTGATTCTACACGGACAAGTAAAATTTTTATGTACCGTTGGCAAAATAACACTTGGCTTAACCTTGGGAAAAAATCGGACGGCAGCTTTGACAATGGTGACAATCCAAAGTTAGTGTTGCTTAGTGGTGGCAGCCCTGTTATTGCCTACAGAAGAACTGCCTTTGGTGGTGCTTACACAATTTTGGTCAGCCGATTGAATTCGGCGAATGTTCAGATTACTGGCAATATAACCTCAAAAACCATGTTTGTGTATCCAGATTTTGCACTTGTTTTGGATGATAATGAAATACCAATCGTTGCCTCATCAGAATCCCCCCCAAGCGCAGGCAACACAGTTCTTATGGTACGGAGTATGGACAACAACGGTGTGGTCAAGGTTCTGGGTACAACCCCTCTCGAGACAGCAGGTCTTTGGCTTTCCTATAAACCATCCCTTATCTTTTTCGGATCTACAGCTTGGGTTGCGTATCGATTTAATAGTTTGTTTGTTAAAAGATGGGTTTCGGAATCAGACATATGGAAACCAGTAGGTGATCCCATAGCTCCTAGCAGTAGGACTGGGTTTTCCACGAGTATAGACACACCACAGATTGTCTTACAGCCCAACCAAAATCCGTTGGTCATGTTTAACCAAGAAAACCGCCGACGTTTTTTATGGAATTTCACCGACATCTACACTGAACTTAAAGTATATTCCCTGACTCCATAAATGAAATAGATCAGATAGACATCAGCAAATCTAATCAGGGCATTTGGGAACAGTGGCTCAAATGCCCGCCAAGCCACTTCCATCTCTTCAACCTGATTCTGAAATTCGTGATTGCTCGAGTTTCTTAAAATTTAATTCACAAATGTGCTCAACGGCAAGCAAATTGAATGACCAGAGTTGCGACCAAGCCTCGAGGGTACCCCAGAGAAGAAACCCCGAGTCTGGGCTTTTGTTTGGTATTTTGAGGGTTTGAACGTACAGGAGAATCTATGAAATTACTTGTATTGTTGTTTGGCTTGCTGCTCATGACCGCTTGTGGCACCCCACCCGCCGCCATCATCGAAAGCGTCAGTGTGACCGCCTCGAGTCAGAATGCTTTTGGCGGCTCGAGTCAAGTGTTGTTTGCCGATGTGAGCGGTAGCGGAGAATTTAACAAAAACGTCACTTGGAGCACCACTGCCGGTGAACTCTCGAAAAACACTGGCAGCGTGGTGACGTTCAAAGCACCCAGCGTGACCAGCAGCACAGATGTCAGCGTGACCGCAACCAGTAAAGCAGACTCGAGCAAAAAAGACACGGTTGTTGTGAAAGTCAATCCCGTTCCTGTGACCTCGAGCATCACGGCGGTTGCGCTAACAGCCGATGTGAGCAGTTTGAACGCCGCCAGTCCTGCCGTCTTAAGCGCCAATGTAAGCGGCACGAACGGGTTTGCTCCAGATGTCAATTGGAGCATCATCAGTGGTACAGGCACGATTTCTGCACCTTCGGGTGCGAGCATCACCTTTACCGCACCTAGCTTGGCAAGCTCAAGCGTGACGATAGTACGGGCAACCAGTGTGCAAGACCCAAGCAAATCGAACACGATTGGTTTGAACGTCAACGCGCTTCCTGCTGGCTCGAGCATTACGGGCGTGGCGGTCAGTGCGCTTGCAACCACGCTCGAGGCTGCCACCACAACCACAGTGAACGCTGTTGTGACTGGCACAAACGGTTTTGGGACCGGTGTGCTTTGGAATGTGGTCAGCGGTGCAGGGACAATTTCTGCATCTACAGGCTCGAGTATCACGTTTACCGCGCCAAGTCTGGCAAGTTCGAGTGCCACAATTTTTCGGGCGACCAGTGTACAAGACCCGAGCAAATCGGGTGTCATTACAATCAATACGAATGCTTTACCTGCTGGCTCGAGCATTGATTCTGTGAGTGTTTCCTCGAGTGCAACAACCCTAAATGCGGCTGGTACTGCCAACCTGAGCGCTCAAGTATTTGGCGCAAATGGCTTTAGCAACGAAGTGACCTGGAGTATCGCCAGTGGCG
>JANLWR010000192.1:0-7707 GCA_031364625.1 Deinococcales bacterium
CTCGGTTGTACGAAGTTAGCGCTTGTGCCCTTTGTTCTTGGCGGTGCAGCAACGCCCCGTGGTTGTTCCAGGCTCGTGCGGCGGTGGCAATCGCGCCAGCCTCGAGTGCCAACCTTGCCGCCTCGCTGTAATCGGCTTCGGCAGCCTGAGTTTGACCTTTGCGTTCGCGCAGCAAACCAAAGTTCAAATGCACCACGGCTTGCAACCACCGATTTTCTCCAGCCGTCTCGAGCGCATCCTGAAAGGCATCTTCGGCTTCCTCGCCCAGTTCGACCCGAGCCACGGCGGCATTGTTGAGTGATCCCACCGCCCTGTCACGCTGATTGAGTGCCAGCCAGAGGGTGGCGGCTTTGCGAAACAGTTTGAGCGCTTGTGCATACGCGCCCTCGGAGAGTGCCAGTGCGCCCAAAGTATTTTGCGCCTCGGCTCGGACACCCAAATCACCTTCGGTGCAACGCTCCGAAGTTTGACGCGCCAGTTCGGGTTGCCCCAAGCGCCAGTACAGCGCCCCAGCCAGCGCCAGCACCTCGGGTTGTTCGGGCAAGGATTCGAGTGTGCTCAGTGCCTCGCGGTAATGCCCCGTTTGCTCGAGCGCCCTGGCACGAAGCAATTTCACGCGGTCATGTTTTGGAGCCTCGAGCAGCAGGTCGGCGGCACGTTGCGGGAAACCGCGCCGCAGCAATTCGCTCGCCCAAGCCAGGTATGCCTGAATCACAGGCCGTTCGTCTTCGGCTTCCCAAAGTAGACGAGATCGTTGGTACAGGGCAAAAGCCTCAGAACCCTCGAGCGAACGCGCCAAAGCCAGTGCCAGCGTTCCCAAGCGGGCTGGGTGCGCCTCCAGGTACGCCAAGGCAGTGCCACGCGCCCGCGCCTGCCCAGAGGTGGACACCAGACCCTCAGAAATCAGTTGCTCGAGCACTTGTGCCATCACCTGCGCCTCGAGTCCAAGCGCTTTGCGAATCAGGCTCGGGTTGGCATTCTCGAGCAAACTGAAGCAAAGATAGACGTTCTGAACTTCTTGCCCCAGACTCTCGAGTTTCGTACCGAGCACCCGTTCTGGCGCATCACCAGTCAACAATGCCCCGATCAGGCTGGGCAGACCGCCAGTGCGTTCCCAGGTATCCTCTTGCCCCTCGAGCGTTTCGTGTTGCAAGGACTCGAAGCTCAAAGGTTTTAACTCGATTTCCAGATCTGACTTGAACGGCAACGGTTCGCTCGAGGTAATCACCAATCGCAGTTGGGTTGTCAAAGATCGAAGGCGCGAGATTAAGGCTTGGCTTTCTGCGTCAAAGCGCTGCCAGTCGTCAAGTAACCAAGTGCCTTCAATTTGCCGCAAACTGTTCAACATGACTTGTTCGCTTTGACCCAGCAAACTCCCCAGGACTGGCTCGAGACTGGCATAGGGCAGTTCGGAACGGGCTGGAAGGTACTGACCAGACAATTGCTTTAACAGCACGGTCTTGCCCATACCACCGCGTCCAGTGACCCAAGCACACTCGCCAACGCCCAGCATTCGCAAGCGCTCAAGTTCCAAATCACGACCAATCAAACGCTGCCGCAAGCGCCCTCGGGCTTCCTCCGCCGAAAGCTCGAGCTGCAACCCCAGACTTCTGGCTTCCTCGGCAAGTGCTGTGCCCAAAACGTGATTGGCTGCTTGGAGTAGGGCATGAAGGCGAGGAATCAACTCTGGCTCGAGCGCCGAAGCACCAGACAGTTGATAGGCACGCATCGCAAGTTGACCCACCTCGGCAAAACGACCTTGCAAGGCGTGACGCTCGGCAAGTTGCAACAACGCCAGCCGAACTCGAGATGCCAGTTCTTCACGGGTCTGGTACAACCATTCCTGAAGCTCCTCCCCGATCTCGAGGTCAAGCGCAGGCATGAACGAACCAGCGTAGAGCTTTATCACTTGCTCGAGTTGCCCCGCGTTCGAGGCTGCCCGCAACTCGAGTGCGTCACAATCCACCTCGCTCCAGGCGTGCGTTTCGCTGCTGTGAGTCACGCCTGGTTCGGCTCGACGAAGCTGCGAGAGCGCCGTTGCCAAACTGTTCATGGGGTTTTCAGCCTCTGACCAGAACAACTCTGCCAGCCAACGTTTCGGCTGTGGTCCATTCAATGCCATGTACGCCAGCAACAGCAACGGTTTGCTGCGCTTAAACCCCGACCCTTGCAAACCGAGGCTTCCCAGTGTCTGCAACCTCATCGCTCGAGTGTACTGCCAAACCCAGGCAAACAGGCGTTCATGGGTCATTCATGGTGTCTGGTGCAGGCTGAACGCGGCACTCGAGATACGAGGGCGAAACGAAAGGAGCAAAACATTAAAACAGAACAAGGCAGGTCGGCATTCGTCAATTCGCCCTCACCCAAAGGAGCACAACCATGAACACCGCACAATGCAAGATCGGCATTCATCAATTCGCCCTCGGTTTATTCGTTCCACTTGTGTTTATGGCTTGTGGCGAAACCCTCCAACCACCAGTGGTTGAAGCAGGAGATGAAGCAACCCAGAAGGTAGAGACTCAACTCGTAGATGACATTGCAGGCAACTTTCTTTGCAATGGTTTGGTCGCCACACATGTTGGAGACAATAACGCGAATCTCATCGTCGGAACAGCAGGCAACGATGTGATTGTTGCACTTGGCGGCAACGATACCGTGTATGGATTGGGCGGAAACGACACCATTTGCGGTGGGGCTGGCAATGATGTTCTCTGGGGCAATGACGGACTTGATGCAATCTTTGGGGAGGTTGGACAGGATTCCTTGAACGGTGGACCAAACAACGACAAACTTTATGGCGGTCTTGGCTTTGACAATCTCGATGGTGCCAGTGGGTTCGATGTCTGCGGTTCTGGTCCTGCTTTCCTCAACTGCGAAGCCCTGGTTCCATAAATCTAACTCGAGCCTCTAAGAACAGGAGTAACCCATGAAGCTAATTCTGATTGCAACCGCCTGTATGAGCACCACCATATTGTTGACCTCTTGCAATTTCCTCGAAAGTCTCGGACCACCACCACCGCCTCCACCAGATACCACCCCGCCCAGCATCGTCTCGATCACACCAGGCAACGGTGCTGTTGGTATTTCCAAAGATGTCAAAATCAAACTCAAGTTCAGTGAAACCATGAACAAGATCGCTACCGAATTGGCTTATGTTTCTACCGATATGCCCAGTGTGCAATTCACTTGGAGCGAAAATGATACGACGCTCGAGATTGACCCCGCAGGCGACCTGAACTACACCCTCTCGGGCAAGGAATACAGCTTTAACCTCGGAGCAGCAGCCACCGACCTGGCAGGCAATGCCCTCAGTCCAATCAGTTCGACGTTTAGAACCTTTAAAGAACTGAACGCAACCTTAAAAAGTGATGCAACTCGAGATGGTTGGGTGCGGAGTGATAGCGAATTCGACATCGCTGGAACACGCCTGTACATTGGTGACAGTACATTGGTTGATAATGCCCAGTACAAGAGCTACCTCAGCTTTGACCTCTCGAGTCTCGAAGCTACAGGACTGACGACCTCAGATCGGTTGACATCTGCCAAACTCAGGCTCTTCCAGGGAGATGCTCCCGATGGATCGCCTTACACCAACCTTGCGCTTAACGGTAAGAAACTGATTGCCACACACGTTAGCTACGGCAGTTCCCTCAATGGAAATGATTTTAATACCAGCGTTCTTGGTGAATTTGGCACGACCATTGACGATGCCGACCTGGAATGGAAAGAATACGTGAACGGTCTTTCGTTTGTTCAAAACGATTGGGACAACCGAGATCAGCGTGGAAAGCGCTCACAGTACATGCTTTACTTTCCCAAAGCGACAGATGGAGATGCGAGTGCTGACATCGCACGCTTCAACGCAGGTAACAATGCCAGCAACCAACCAGAGTTGAGAATCACTTACCTTGTACCGTGATATCAGTCAGTTTGCTCGCACCTTTCAAGCACGCTTTCTTGATGACTTTTCCGATCAAATAGGGGCAACATCTTTGAAGCTCGAGCTTGAAAGATGTTGTCCCGCTAACGGTGTTACGGCTCAAAATGCTTCACAATGCCTCTAGCGAAAGCCAAAACTCGAGACTCGGGTTTTAACGGAGGACACCATGAGCTTACAGAACAGAATGTTTGAATTACGCACACCCGAAGACGTGGACGGATTTGTTGCCCAGTACCCCACCGCCGCGATTTTCAAAGCCGGCACCTGCCACAAAACCATGCAAGGTTGGGGCAATATCGAAAAGCTTCTTCGTGACCGTGAAGATGTGCCAGTCGGTATTATTCGCGTGGTCGAGGCACGCCCAGCCAGCAACCATGTCGAACAGCGCACGGGCATCACGCACCAAAGCCCACAACTGATTTTGTTCCGCGAAGGTGAAGCCAAATTCGACCTCGACAATTGGAACATCACGCCCGAAAACCTCGAGCCACGCTTTGAGGCGTACCTGCCAGCCATAGAGGGCGAAAACGTAGCCGCAACAGGCGCGAAATCGAACCTCGAGCCTTACAAGAAATTGCTCGACGGTTACATTGCTGGGCAAGTTTCAGAACCACAATTTCAATGGACGTATTTGGAAATGTTCCGTGCCGACGCCAGCCTGCGCAGCCAAGAAGAATTTGATGTCTTGAACAGTTTGTTCGGCAACCCTGACGAGCATCACATTCACGCTGGAGCGATCATGAATCTCGAGGCGCAAATGCAAGACCAGCAAGCGATAGCGCCTCTTCTCGAGCGTGCGCAGGAATTACGGACGGCACTGAACGCGCTTTGAAAAGCTTTTGACGTTCTTGAAACTCGAGCAACCATTGCGCTGCTCTCATCCCCGACCCTTCTCCCAACATCGGGAGAAGGGAGCTTTATTGTTAACTTGAAAGGCTGAAACACTCGACGGTCAAGTTTTGAGGAAACCAGCTTTCATTCCTTTGGGGTGTGGTTAATCTAAATCTGGCATGGTTGAATTGGTCGTCAAGCCGCATTGAAAACGCAGGGTTTTTGAAAAAGGTTGGCGTGGTGGACAAAAATCCAGATCAACTTCAAAGCCTTCTAACTTCTCTGAAACCCTGCCCCGCGAACAAACCGTCCTGGCAACGCCCCAGTGTGCTGTCCTTGCTCGAGTACCCGCACGCCGTTGACCCAAACGTGCTCGATGCCAACTGACAGTTGATGCGGTTTTTCAAACGTTGCCAGATCGTGGGCGGTTTCGGGGTTGAACAACACCAAATCTGCGTAACATCCCAGATCGAGCCGTCCACGGTCCGGAATCGAAAGCCGCTTTGCCACACTGGAGGTCATTTTGCGCACGGCTTCCTCGAGACTCAAGAGTTTTTCTTCGCGCACGTATTTACCCAAAACCCTGGGGAATGTGCCGTAACCTCGCGGGTGAACGGCTTCAGTGGCGGTGCTTGGGTCGTGCCCACCAGCGTCAGAAGAAATTTTGACCCAAGGCTCGAGCAGTTGTAAACGCAAATTGTCTTCGCTCATCGTGAAATAGACCGTGCCGATGCGCTGATGCTCAGACCGCAAAAGATCGAAAACGCAATCGATCCAGTCTTGTCCTCGAGATTCAGCAATCTGGGACAGTTTCATGCCGACATACTTTTGATTCTCGGGCTTTCTAAAACCAATCGGCATGATAATTTCGGGTCGTGAGGTGTTCATGTCGCCGTGACCTTTGAGAATATCGGCTTTGATTTTGGCAGCAGTCTCTAAATTCTCGAGGTTGTCCCAGAATTTGCCCTCCGCACTGACCCAAGTTGGCAAAATGGCATCCAAACCCGTGCCACTGGCTGGGTACGGATACATGTCGGCAGTCACATCAACACCCGATGCTCGAGCCTCACGAATCATCGCCAGCACTTCGGGCATTTTGTGCCAGTTGCGTTCACCGCTGGCTTTAAGGTGGTAAATCTCGGTTGGAATTTTGGCTTCTCGAGCAATTGCTAAAGTCTCAGCCACACCCTCCAGCAAACCATCGCCCTCGGAGCGCATGTGGGTGATGTATAGCCCGCCAAAACTGGCGGCAACTTTGCAAATTTCAATGATTTCCTCAGTGCCAACAAATTCGTCGGGTGGGTAAATCAGGGCGTAAGCCACGCCCATCGCGCCGTCTTTCATGGCGTCTGCCATCACGCGGCGCATGACCTCGAGTTCGCTGGTGTTGGCTGCGCCCATGCGCATTGCGCAAGCGTATTCGCGCAACGTGCCACCCGCCAGAAACGAGGCAACATTGGGGCTGACCTTGCCCTCCATGAACTCGAGCCAGTCTTTAAATCTGTTCCAACCTCGAGCGCGGTCATGCCATTCCTCAGGCAGCAGGCTGCTGCTCGAGAACGGCTCCGCAATCTCGCCACCGAAAGGCGCTGGCGTCCAACCTTCGCCCATCACCTCGAGCGTCACGCCCTGGGTGATTTTGCCCAAGCATCGTCCGTCGCGCATTAAAGGCACGATGCTGTGGCTTTGAATGTCAATAAATCCTGGACAAAGCACCAAACCCGTGGCATCAATGGTTTCTCGAGCTTCAGTTGCAGAAATTGTGGTGGCAATGGCGCTGATCTTGTCGCCTGTCACGCCAACATCGGCATAAAACCAGGGGTTGTTTGAGCCGTCAATCACTTTCGCGTTCTGAACCAGAAAGTCGTACTTTGCCATGATTCAGTCTACGCCCTTGTTTACTTGAGGATAACACTGCGTACTTGGAGGCTTTGATGCTAGAATCTGCCCATCAAGCTGGTTTTATTCGGAGGAACTGTCAAACATGCCCATCTTATCCATCGGAGATCGGCGCTTAGGAGCGATTCTGTTGTCATCGCTCGAGTTAAACGAAACCCAGTTTGAACAAGCCATTTCTAAAAGTGCCAGCAGCAACGAACCGCTCGCCGATTCGTTGATTGAACTGGGCTACATCACCGAACAAGCCATCCTGTACCGCTTGCAAGAAGAACTCGAGTTGCCAATCGCCGATTTGCGCAAATGCCCAGCGCCAACCTCGGAAATGAAGCATATTTTTAGTGGTGACAACGCCCAGCAATGGAATGCCTTGCCGCTCAAACGAAGCGGCGATAACACCTTGCACGTGGGTTTTATCTACCCGCTCGATTCTAAATTGATCGAAACGGTCGAAAACACCACAGGCTGCAAAGTGGTCGTTCATCAGGTTTTGCGCGAGCATTTTCGCTGGGCGCTGGCGTTGTACTACCCAGAATTGCGCTTGCCGATCCCAGCTTTTCCCAAAAACAGCAAACAAGAATTGCTCGGACAACGCCTTCGGGCGCTCAAACGCGTGACCAAAGACGAACTTCAGGCGGCGCTCTTTCTTCTTCGCCGCCATGATCCCCTTGAACGACGGATAACGCGGCTCGTTGATCTTCTCCACCACCGACACCACCACCGGCACCTGCGCGGACACCGTGTCAAACCCCGACTCCGTCACCCGCTGCACCGTGACCTGCTCCCCCGCCACCTCAACCTGCTGAGCGAACGTCAACTGAGCCAACCCCAAACGCTCAGCCACCATCGCCGGCACCACACTCATCCGCGCATCCGTGGACTCCGACCCGAACACGATCAGATCAAACCCACGACCCGACAACACCTGCGCCAACGCATAACTGGTCGCCAACGCATCCGAACCCGCAAACCCCGAATCAACCAGATGAACCCCAGCATCCACACCCATGCTCAGCGCCTTACGCACCGTCTCCGCAGCC
>JANLWR010000198.1:0-24421 GCA_031364625.1 Deinococcales bacterium
CAAATCATCAACCAAGACAACACACCACCCGTCTGGGCAGACGCAAACGGCAACGCCTACGGCACAAGTCTCGAGCCACTCTGGAAAAATGCACCTTACGCCGCGCAACAAGATCCCAAACTCTACGAACTTTTAGCACTCGTGGACGCCCTACGGGACGGTAAAATACGTGAACGCAAACTGGCAACCGAATACCTCGAGAAACGCTTGAAAGGCGACTGGTCATGACCGACCCAAACCGCGAACAACTCATCCGTACCGTCAACGCCTTGGGTGACATTTGCGACGAGCTTGTGTTTCTGGGCGGCAGCATCGTTGGCTTACTGATGACCGACACTGGCAGCGAACCCGTCCGAGCCACCGAAGATGTGGACGTGATCGTAGAAGTCACCTCGAGACTTGGATACGAACGCCTGAGCGCACGTTTAGAAGCCAAAGGATTCCGTCCAGACCCCAACGGACCCATTTGCCGTTACACCCTGCAAGACATGGCAATAGATGTCATGCCACTCGACGAAAGCATTCTGGGTTTTGCCAACAAGTGGTATCCAATTGCCATTACAGAATTTAATACCACTAAACTAAACGACCACATCAGCATTAAAGTTATTACCGCACCCGTTTTTATCGCCACAAAACTGGTCGCGTACCAAACCCGAGGAAAAGCCGATCCAATCATGAGTCACGATCTCGAGGATGTGTTGATGGTGGTTGACGGGCGCAAAGAATTACTGACCGAAATCCAAAATGCGCCGCTCGAGGTACAACATTACTTGGCGCAAGAATTTGGTGTGTTGAAACAAGAAACATTTTTTGATGACTTACTGGTTGGAACATTTGATATACGTGCAGAAATTATACGTGAGCGTCTAGAGAAAATTGGAAACAGACCAAAGGACACCGAAAACAAGCTTGATTTTGATGATTTACCACCTTTTTGGGGAATATATCCGTTGTCTCAAGTATTTAAGTTAGCAAAAATACGGGAACGTACCGTGAAAATTCAGAAGAATGAAACCTATCGCTTGCTTACCGTAAAACTTTATGCAAAAGGAATTACACTTCGTAGCACAGTTCAGGGTGAAAAAATTGGGGTGTCAACCCTTTACGAAACCAGATCAGAAGATTTTATTATTTCAAAAATCGATGCTCGAAGTGGAGCTTGGGGATTTGTACCTGACGAACTGGTAGGTGGATTGGTAAGCGGTGACTTTCCAATATTCCGAATTAACGAAAAGGTAGCAGATGCAGAATTTATTGGATTGATACTCGAGCAACCTCGAGTGTGGCAACCTTTACGTGAAAATGCCATTGGTTCAACAGGGCGCAGACGTGTCCAAGCAAATGATTTTTTGAATCTTGAGATTCCCCTGCCTCCACTTCCCGAGCAACGCGCCATTGCCAGTGCATTACGCACCATTCGCCGTGCCAGAGATGCCACGGCGCAAGTGCTGGCGGAAGCTCGAGAGTTAAAACGCAGTTTGATGCGGCATTTGTTTACGTTTGGTGCGGTGTCGGTGCAGGACGCTGCAAATGTGGAATTGCAAGAAACCGAAATTGGAATGATGCCAAAGAATTGGGAAATTAAAAAAGTTCGGGATGCTGTGAGTCAATCTCAATATGGTTTATCAACTCGAGCCGAATTAGAGGGTGAAATTCCGATGCTTAGAATGGGTAATCTTCAAAATGGCGAAATAATTACTGAACCTTCTAAACTCAAATACATTACTGAGGATGAAGCAGAGCTTCACAAATTTGGACTCGAGGTAGATGACATTATCTTTAACCGAACAAATAGCATTGACTTGGTTGGCAAAACATCTATTTTTAAAAGCGAAGGTCAATTTACATTCGCCTCATACCTGATTCGATTGAAAATGCTGACTGATATTGTATCCCCAGATTATTTTAATTTTTATATGAATCGAGAAGATACACAAACTCGCCTGAAAACAATTGCGTCAAAAGGTGTGAGTCAAGCAAATATCAGTGCCTCGAAATTAGTAGATTTCTCGTTTGCTAAACCCGAACTGATAACACAACTGAAAATTATTGAATTGCTTTCACCAACGATTGATTTCCAAAAGTTTCTCGAATCTCGAGTTTCTGCACTTGACGACCTCTTCCAATCGGCATTGCACGCGCTGATGACGGGACAAAAACGATTACCGCTCGAGGGTACACAAGAGGTGGCGGCGTGAGTTTTGCGACTGAAGGTGGGGCGGTTCAAAACCCATTTATTCGCTATGCGATTGAAGCGGGTTGGACATATGTTTCCCCAGACCAAGCCCGCGAAATGCGAGGCGGGACGGACGGGTTGCTGTTCAAAGATGTTTTTTTGGAACGGGTGCAAGCCTTGAACGCTGGCGTTGTGGACATTGCCAAAGCCCAGGACATCGCGGCGCGTTTGGGGCGGGTTCGGGCAAATCTCGAGGGGAATCTTGAAGCTTGGGAATTTCTGGCGGGATTCAAAACGGTTTACGACACCGCGCAAAAACGCGAGTTGAACGTGACCTTGCTGGCGACGGGCGTGGATGCGCGTTTGAACGCGTTGCATGTCACCGACGAATTGCGGTTTTCGGGCGGACGGCAAGCGATACGGCAAGACATTGTGTTTTACATCAACGGCATTCCGATCATGGATGTCGAAGCGAAAGCGCCGCATGTCACGGGCGCAATGGAGAAGGCTCGAGATCAGGTGCGGCGCTATCACGATGAAGCCGCGAGTTTGATGGCGCTCGAGCAATTGTTTGCGGTCACGCATTTGGTGCAATTTTTGTACGGACCAACTTGGAACAACTCGCGCAAGGCGCTGCTGAACTGGCGTGACGAAACCGCAGGAGATTTTGAAACGCTGGTCAAACATTTTGTCGCACCCGAACGCTTAACCCGCATTTTGCACGATTACGTGTTGTTCTCGAGACGCGACAACGAACTCTCGAAATTGGTCTTGCGTCCGCATCAAATGCGGGCAGTCGAACGAATCTTAAACCGTGCCAAAGACGCAACCCAAAAACGCGGTCTGATCTGGCACACGCAAGGCAGCGGCAAGACATTCACCATGATTGTTGCGGCACGGTTGATGCTCGAGAATGCAGTGTTTGAAAACCCGACGGTGCTGATGCTGGTGGACCGCAACGAACTCGAGCAGCAATTGTTTCAGAACATTGACGGTTTAAGCGTGACCGTGCGGGTTGCCGAAACAAGACGTGACTTGGAGCATTTGTTGCGCACCGATTACAGGGGTTTGATTGTCACGACCATTCACAAATTTGAAGGCATGGAACAAAACCTGAACCCTCGAGCCAACATTTTTGCGCTGGTGGACGAAGCGCACCGCACAACGGGCGGAGATTTGGGCAGTTACCTGATGGCGGCATTGCCGAACGCGACACTGCTTGGCTTCACGGGAACGCCGGTGGCGAGGGGTCGGGCGGGTCGCAGCACGTTTGATATTTTCGCGGGCGGTGACGAAAACGGCTATTTGGACAAGTACAGTATTAAAGACTCTTTGACCGATGAAACCACCGTGCCACTTTCTTACACACTCGCGCCGAACGACTTGCGGGTTGACCGTGAAGTGCTCGAGCGTGAATTTTTGCTGGCTGCCGACGCTGAAGGTTTGGCGGACATTGAAGAGTTAAACCGTGTCTTGGAACGTGCCACGACCTTGAAAGTCATGCTGAAAAAACCCGAACGAATTGTGTTGATTGCCGAATTTGTGGCAAAGCATTTTAGGGAAAATGTTGAACCGCAAGGCTTTAAAGCGTTTCTGGTTGGTGTAGACCGCGAAGCGTGCGCGTTGTACAAAAAGGCACTCGATCTGTTTTTACCGCCCGAGTACAGCCGTGTGGTCATGAGCAGCAGCAACAGCGATTCGGATTTACTGAAAGAATTTCGATTGGATGAAATTGCAGAGCGCCAAGTGCGTGACGATTTCAAAAAATCTGATAAGCTTCCAAAAATTTTGATTGTCACCGAAAAGCTTTTAACGGGTTACGACGCCCCAAATTTGTTTGCCATGTATCTCGACAAACCCATGCGTGACCACGTGCTGTTGCAAACCATCGCTCGGGTCAACCGTCCGCAAACGGGCAAACGCGTAGGTTTGATTGTGGATTTTGTGGGCATTTTTGAAAAACTCGAGAAGGCGCTGGCGTTCGATTCGCAAGATGTGGTCAGTGTGGTCACGGATTTAAGCGTGTTGATGGAATATTTTAAAAATTTAATGCTCAAAGCCCGTGCTGAATACTTGCCGCTCATTCAAATCAGTTTAGCGTCAGACAAGCAACTCGAGGCAGTGCTTGAAGCTTTTCGGGACAGTGAACCTCGAGCGGCGTTTTACGTGTTTTTCAAGCAGACCTCGGACGCTTACGAGGTGTTATCACCAGATGCCGAACTCGTACCGTTTCTGGACGATTACGAACGTCTTGCGCGAATGGTGCGGGCTTTAAAAGAGGCTTACGAACCTGGGAAGCTGCTGGATGAAGATTTTGTCCACAAAACCGAATTGCTGGTTCAAAACCACACTTCGGGCGGTAACGTGCTGGCAGACTTAAAAACTTACGAATTGGGCGTGGACACCCTCGAGCGTATCAAAGAGGGTCAAGATGTGCCAGTGGTCGAGGTTTTTAACTTGCTGAAAACCCTGATGGGTGCAGTTGAAAAAGATGGGGCTGCCAAACCTTACTTGCGCAGCATTGGCGAACGTGCCGAAAGTATTGCCGCTCAATTTCAAACCCGTCAACTCGAGTCCCAAGAAGCCATAGAAGAACTGGTGGCGCTGGTTGAGGAAGCCTTGAATGCCGAACAAGCCCAAAGCGCCACGGGTTTTGACAAGGACACGTTTACGGTCTACTGGTTGGCAAGCCGCGAAAGCATTCCAAACCCCGATGCGCTGGCAGCCACCGCAAAGCAAGCCTTTGAAACCTACCCGCACTGGGCAAGTGATGACCGACAAGAAGGGGCGGTTCGCAGCAGTTTGTACAAGCTTTTGCCAAAAACCCTTGAGGCAAAACGCTTGATCGCTTTTGTGGACAGGTTAATCAAAACCTTGAAAGGCTTGTCATGATTTCGCTCGAGATGCTCGTCCCCAGTGCCATTCTCAAATCAGAAGTTCAAGCCTGGTCGCAACGCATGGGCGTGCAATACCGCGAAATGCACTTAAGGCACATGAAACGAAAATGGGCGAGTTGCAGCATCAGGGGACGATTGACATTTAACACAGACTTACTTGGGCAACCTGCCGCGTTTCGACGCGAAGTGATTGTCCATGAATTGTTGCATTTAAAGTTGGGTGGTCCACATCACAACAAACGATTTAATGCAATGCTACGCGCCTATCTTGCAACTGCGGAAGGGAAATTGTGAATGCGCCCAAAATAAGCAAAACTCGAGAAACCCTGAAATGTAAAACTCCCGTCACTGACGGGAGTTTTTTTGGAGCCGAAAAGCGGAATTGAACCGCTGACCTACTGATTACGAATCAGTTGCTCTACCCCTGAGCTACTTCGGCAAGAGCATCATGCTCGAACCTTAGAAGATTATCGGCTCGAGCACAACCTGTCAAGTTTAGATTTTTGAAAATTCGAGTGCGGTTTTAGCCAGCAATTCTGCGGCGAGTGGCAGGGCGCGTTCGTCATCGAAGTCAAAACCTGGGTGATGGTGGGCTTTGTCGCGTCCTGTGCTGGCATCGTTTGAACCCACGAAGAAAAACACACCTGGTTTGCGTGCCAAGAATTCGGCGACATCTTTGCCGCCCATCGTCTGATCGGCGGTGCTGACGCTGCCGTTCACCTCTAGCGCGACAGTTTCAAAACGTGTGGTCAGGCTTGCATCGTTGACCACTGGCGGTGGACCATCGATCCAGTCCACGCTGGCAGTTGCACCAAACGCGCCCGAGAGACTGACACTCATTTCTTTGATGCGATTTGTCAGTCTCGAGCGCAACTGGCTGTCAAACGTTCGCAGTGTGCCGCGCAGTTCGGCGCTTTCGGGAATGATATTGCTTGCGCCCTCGCCCGCTTTCAGGCTGGCAATCGTGACCACGGCGGTGTTGGTCGGGTTGGTTTCACGGCTGACCAGGGTTTGCAGCGCGGTAATCAAATGTGCCGCAACCACCACGGGGTCAATCGCTTGGTGTGGCGATGCCGCATGTCCGCCCTTGCCCTGAATTGTAATTGTAAAACTGTCGGGGGCTGCCATGACCGCTCCCGCCCGAACGCCGACCCAACCAACGGGTTTGTCATTCCAAAGGTGCAAGCCAACTACCGCGTCCACATCGTCCATCAAATCGGTTTTCTGCTCGAGCATTGCGGTTGCGCCGCCCACGACTTCTTCGGCGGGTTGAAAGACAAATTTGAACGTTCCCGAAAGCTCAGACTGGTTCTGAGCAAAGACTGTGGCGACATGAGCGGCAATGGTCGCATGACCGTCGTGACCGCAGGCGTGCATCACACCGGGTTTCTGCGAGGCATAACTTGCCCCAGTTGTCTCGAGAATGGGAAGCGCGTCAATGTCGGCGCGAATCATCACAGTTTTGCCTGGTTTGCCGCCTTTTAAAAGCCCAATTACGCCCGTAATGCCAACATTTCGTTCGACTTCAAACCCCAGTTGCTCGAGGTGATCGCCCAGAATTTTGCTGGTGCGAAATTCTTGAAACCCAAGTTCTGGGTTGGCATGAAAATCACGACGCATGGCGACCATGCTGGGTTGTAACGCCTCGAGCTCCAATTTGATGTCCATGTGTAAGTCTAGCATCTGGTTTTAAGGCTTGACTGTTCGCAATTCGACACTCCAACCCTCGCCGCTCGAGACCCCAAAATGACCCGCAAAACTCGAGCAGTTCATACCCAGGCTGGCGTTCAATAAGCTGTTGACGTACACCAGACGCTCGCCGAGTTTGACATGCCCAAACGACGGCACGTAAGGCAGGTTTTCTTGGTACACCTGTTGATGGTGTTTGAAGACCCGAACCTCGAGTTGATCGCCCAGTTTGACGCCCAATTCGTCCAGCAAGTGCTTGGGAATATTCGTCCAGACGTTACCAAATTGAATGTCCAGCACTGGAATCACGCCGCGCACAGCATTCTCAACCCGCGACGGGGCTTCAATCTCGAGCCGAGTGATTTTGGGTAAGACCTCGCCAATTTTACCAAACTCGAGCAAACCAGATGCCAGTTTCGCGCCGACAAAAGCGTACAAATCACGTCCCAGAAACGTGTAACTCTCGCTCGAGCCTGGAAGTCGGTGCATGATCTCGTCGATTTCAAACGCCTCGAGCGGACCCAAATCGTCCTCGATCAAGGTCAGCAAACCGTTGTCGGGGCAGACGTAAATCCGCCCGCCAGCGTCTTTGGCTGCGACACTTTTGCGGTTTGTGCCGACGCCAGGGTCAACCACGATCACAAAAACAGTTCCCGCCGCCCAGTACGGGGCGGTTTGCCGCAGTCTGTACCCACCCTCGAGAATGTTGAATGCCGGAATCTCATGGGTTAAATCAACCACATCCAAAGTCGTGCTGACCCCTCGAGCCACGCCCTTCATGGCTGCCACCGCGCCATCACGAAGTCCGAAATCGGTCATCAAGACCAAAGCTGCCGAATTGTTCATACTTACACCCTCGCACCCGAGCGACCTCTGCTCAACCATAAAATGCACCTTACGGGCATGGTTGATTTTGGTCGGCGGCTAGCCAAGCGGAATCGAACCGTCGGCTGCCACAAGCGCGATGAAGCAGTTTAACCTGAAAATGATTTTCCTTGCTCGAGATTCAATTGAGAATCTCGAGATTGTGCTTTTGCATGATCTTGATTTCACAATACTTTGCTATTCTTTCTCGATGAAACCCAACGCTCGAGTTTTGGTTGTGACGGCACTCGGTTTGGCATTGTTCGGCGGGGCAATGGCAGGGGTTCGGCTCATCAGCGTTGGCGAAACCCGCCTTTTATCGGCGCATTCACACAATTCTTGGCAAGGTAACTTGAACGCCAGTTTGCCGCCCGTGCTGCCGTATATTCCAACCTATTACGGTCATGTCCGTCCGATTCTCGAGGCAAAATGCGCGGGTTGTCATACCGAGGGCGGCATCGCGCCGTTCAGTTTGACCGACCCGCAAAAGGCAATTGAACACGCCCGAGCCGTGCAGTTGGCGGTGCAGAGCAAGCGGATGCCGCCGTGGTTGCCGGCGGGGGAGAGTCCAGCCTTCAAGGATGCTCGAGTGCTGACAGATGTTGAGATTGCAATTTTAGCAAACTGGCAATGGGCGGGTTCACCGCTTGGGAAACCCGAGGATGCCGCGCCAGTGGTAGCCAAAAAAGCCCAGATCAAACCAGATTTAAGCATTGACACGGGGCGCGACTTCACGCCAGACCGCAGCCTGACCGACGAATACCGTTGCTTTCTGATCGATCCAAAACTCGAGTCACAGCGCTTTATCACGGGTTACAACATTCTACCGGGCGACCCGAGCGTGGTGCATCACGTGATTCTGTTTTCGATTCAAGGAAAAACCATTGAAGAAGCCAAACAGCGCGAGGCGAACAGCGACGCTCGAGGAGGCTGGACTTGCTTTGGCGGTCCAAACGTCGGCAATCAGGCATTGCGCGATGCGGCAGCCGACGCCGCCACGACGGGCGACACCACCAAAGCCGAGGATGTGCTGGGTTATGCAGGTTCTTGGGTTCCAGGCTCGAGCGCGATTCAGTTTCCCGAAGGCACGGGGATTGCTTTAAAACCTGGCACGCAGTTGGTGATGCAGGTGCATTACAACCTGCTGGCAGCCAAAGCCGACAAGGTACTCAAAGACCGCACCACTGCCCAGTTTTACCTTTCCCCAGAGGGCGCAATTTTAAAACGATTGGGCATGGCGGGCGCTGCCGCCAGTGTCGAAATTCCTTGCGCTGGAACGTACCCAACCAGCTCGAGCGACCCTTGCAACCGCGACGCGGCGTACAGGGCGGTCAGCAAATACCAAGAACCTTGGCTGACCAAAATTTTGCAGGCTGGTTTGATGGCAACGGTTTGCAAGCATACCTTGCCCACCAGTGGCGAGAACGCCAACAAAGTCGTGACCCAGTGTGATTTTCCAGTCAATAAAAACCTGCTGGCGATTGGCGCACAGGGGCACATGCACACCAGGGGTTTGAGCGTCAAGCTCGAGATCAACCCAAACAACCCAGAAAAACGGATTGTCGCGCTGGACATTCCGTACTGGGATTTTCACTGGCAGAGCGCGTTTTATTTTGAAAAACCGTTCAAAATTTTTAAGGGCGATATGCTACGGATAACCTGTACTTACGACAACAGTCCAGCCAATCAACCCTGGATCAATGGCGTGCAAGAAAAACCGCGTTACATCGTCTGGGGCGAAAGCACCCAAGATGAAATGTGCATCGGCAACATCCAAGGCGTGCGTGAATAGCATTTCAGGAGTGTTATGAATCCAGTTTCAAACCTCGAGATTGTCAACAACAAACAGGCAAATCGTTTTGAAACCCGCGTTGAAAACGAACTGGCGGTGCTCGAGTACCATTCCAGTTCAAACGTCTTGATTCTCAATCATACCGAAGTTCCGCAGCATCTCGAGGGTCGCGGCGTGGGCAGTTTTTTGATTCAATTTGTGCTCAATGAGGCTCGAGCCAACCAGCTTAATATCGTGCCGATGTGTCCATTTGTGGCGGCGTACATTCGTCGTCATCAGGAGTACCGTGATCTTGTGCCAGAACGATTTTTGTACATGGTCAGTTAATTTCTCGAGGTGATGGTATGAAACCTGGTAAAGCCTATTCCAGCCCAGAAATGACCGTGTACTTTGACTCGAGTCGCTGCATTCATGCCGCCGAATGCGTGCGTGGATTGCCTGAAGTGTTCGATGTCAAGGCGCGTCCCTGGATTCGACCCAATCACGCCAGCAGCGAACAATTGATGGGAGTCATCAGCCGTTGTCCTTCGGGCGCATTGCAATTTGAAAACGCAAGCGGTATTGCCGAAATCCCAGCAACGCCCACAAACTTTCGTTTCCTTCCAGATGGTCGGCTCGAGGTGCGGGGCGATCTTTTATTCCAGAATGCAAACGGTGAATCTCAGCCTGAAACTCGAGCTACCCTGTGTACTTGCGGGCAATCTAACAACAAACCATTTTGCGACAACAGCCACCAAAAACCTCAATAAATCTTTTTAAGACGCATCTCGAACGGGACAGGCTCGAAGGGCTTTGTCGTGTTGACTGTTTACAGAACCCGCACCTCGAGCGTAAACTTAGACCAAGTTCAAAAATCCGTTTCTCGAGTACCCTAGGAGCATCATGAAGATTAGAAAAGCTGCCGTTGTCGGTTCTGGGACGATGGGCGCCGCCGTAGCCGCGCACCTCGCCAATGCTGGAATTCCTGTTTTGCTGCTCGATATTGTCAAAGACGGCGCAAAAGACCGCAATGAGGTTGCCAAAGCCGGACTCGAGCGGGCTTTAAAAGCCAAACCTGCGGCGTTCATGCACCCTGCCGCAGCCAAACTCATCACGCTGGGCAACGTTGAAGATGATCTGGCAAAACTAAAAGACGTGGACTGGGTGTTTGAAGCCATCCTCGAGCGTCTGGATGTCAAACGCGAATTCTGGGCGAAAGTCGAAACCGTCGCAGGGGCGAACACCATTTTAAGTTCCAATTCGAGCGGAATCCCAATGAAAGACCAGATCGAAGGACGTTCACTCGAGTTTAAAAAACGTTTTGTCGGCACGCACTTTTTCAACCCACCGCGTTACCTCAAGTTGCTCGAGGTCATCCCGACCGAAGATACCGACATGGAAGTGATCAAAACCATTTCCGAATTTGGCGATAAGGTGCTCGGCAAAGGTGTGGTCGTTGCCAAAGACGTGCCAGGTTTTATTGCCAACCGCATTGGCGTTTGGGGCATGACCCACACCTTACGTGACGCACTCGAGCTTGGTATTGCCGCCGATGTTGTTGATGCCCTGACCGGACCGATCATCGGTCACGCCTCGAGCGCCAGTTTTCGCACCAAAGACCTGTCCGTACTCGACATTGGATTGGCAGTTGCCAAGGGTTAAGACTCTGCCACCAACTTTGATTACACGCCGTCGCCATTGCTCGAGAAACTGGTCGGCATGAACCGTTTGGGTGAAAAAACGGGTGAGGGCTTTTTCAAACGTGTCAAAGGTAGCGATGGCAAAAGCGTGATTCTGACCCTTAATTTTGAAACGTTCGAGTACGAAGACAAAGGCAAAGTTCGGCTGCCCGAACTCGAGACGATTCGAGGCTTACCACTGATCGAACGAATTCAAGCCATTTTAAACCTTGAAGGCAAGCACGGCGAATTTGTGCGCCGTGCGCTCTACGGTCTGATCTGGTTTGCAGCTAGCAACATTCCCGCCTGTGCCGATACCGTGCTCGAGGTGGACAACGCCCTGAAATGGGGTTTTGCCTGGGAAATTGGCGCGTTTGACCTGTGTGACGCGCTCGGACTCGAGAACGTGATTGCAGGCATCAAAGCGCTCAATCTCGAGATTCCCAAACTTTTAAGCGATCAACTCGCTTCAGGTAAGAAATTTTATGATGGTAGCTCGAGCGCCAAAGACGGCATTGTTATCCTCAAAGACCTCAAAAATGACAGCTCGAGAATCGTCAAAACCATGCAAGGCGCTAGCTTAATTGACATTGGCGACGGCGTGGCATTGCTCGAGTTTCATTCCAAAATGAATTCACTTGGCGAAGACGCAATTCGCATGATGCAGTTCGCCATGAAAACCGTGCCTGAACAATTTGTGGGTTTGGTTGTCGGCAATCAGGGCGAGCATTTCAGCGCTGGCGCAAACCTGGCAGTTTTATTGATGCAAGCCCAATCTGGCGAGTTTGACGAAATTGACCAAGGCATTCGTTTGTTCCAAAAAATGACGACCAGTATGCGCTTCAGTCCGTTCCCCACCGTTTCCGCACCGTTCAGCCTCGCACTTGGCGGCGGCACAGAAATGAGCCTCTACGCCGATCACGTGCAAGCCCACGCGGAAACCTACATGGGTTTGGTCGAAATGGGCGTTGGACTGATTCCCGCCGGTGGTGGTACAACCGAAATGGTCACGCGCTTCACCGATCAACTGCTGCCGGGCGAGGACGCGTTTATCGCCATCCGAAGAGCCTTCGAGCAAATCGCCCTCGCCAAAACCAGCAGCAGCGCTTTGGAGGCTCGAGCTTTGGGTTACTTGCGAAACTCGGACGGCATCACCATGAACCGTGACAGATTGATTGCGGACGCCAAACAAAAAGTGCTCGAGTTAGCCCCAAATTACATTCAACCGCAACCTCGAGTTGACATTCCCGCGTTGGGCGAGGCGGCATACGCGAATTTGATGGTTGGGATTGATGCGCTTAAACTTTCAAAACAGGCGTCCGATTACGACGCAGAACTGGCAAGACACCTGGCAAAAATCTTGTGCGGCGGCAATGCCAACCGCACCATGCAAGTCAGCACCCAATACCTCTTAGACCTCGAGCGGGAAGCCTTCTTGACACTAACGGGAAAGAAGAAAACCCAAGAACGAATTGCCCATACGTTAAAAACGGGCAAACCACTGCGGAATTGACCTCGAGATTGTTTAAAAGGATTTTATGAAACTCGTGCAGCTTGAAAACATTCAACCAGAACCCGTATCGCATAACCCCGAAATGACCAAACGGGTTTTTGTGCGAAACGGCGAACTGAGAAACCTGGCGTTTTTCTCGCAATCCAACATTCCCGCACAATCCCAAACCTCGAGCCACGCGCACCAAGACATGACCGAAATTTTCTTGGTGATCTCTGGAATGGGAAACGCAATCATTGGCGATGCAACGCACGAACTTGTGCCTGGGGCGTGTTTGGTGATAAATCACAACGAAATGCACTCGTTTGATAACACGGGGTCAGAGCCACTGGTCATGAATTACTTTGGGATTGTTGACGAAACAGTAAGCAACTCGAGTTTGTGAAATTGGTTTTCGGCTAAACTCGAGAAAGAGGTGAAATATGACCGCAATGACCAAACCAAAAATTACTTACGACGAGGCAGGAAACGAGATCGAAGTGACCATTCCCGCAGCCGAGTACAAAGCGTTGCTCGAGGCATTAGAGGATTCAGAAGACCAACGCCTTTATGACGAAGCCAAACGCGAAGATACGGGTGAACGCATTTCTTTGGCTGAAATGAAAAAGCGTTTGGGCTTGCAGTGAATGCTTACACACTGGATTTTGCTTCTCGAGTTGAGAAATCTTTAGGCACATTACCAGAAGAAATGCAGTACCGAATTCTCGAGGAATTGCAAGTGTTAACAGAAAATCCGTTTGCTCATCACGGCGTTAAAAAGTTGAAAGATCGTTCTGGCTACAGGGTTCGGGTTGGTGATTACCGAATTATTTACGAAATAGACACGAAAACTCGAGTAATTACTATTTTAACAATTGCACATCGCAGTCGCGCCTATTAACGAAAAAGGTATCCCGTGAACACAAATAACAATGGGAATCTCGAGTTAGACAAAGAAAGCCAACTTTGGCTCGAGGGAGACATGGGCGAAGATTTGCCCGATTACGATTGGGGAACTGAGGAAATTCCAGAAGTAAAACCAATTCAGTATCAAGTAGGTGTGGGTTTTGTGGTTGTTGGAGGCAAAAATGGAAAAGATAACCATTGATTTTGATACCGACGGTGACATTCTCAACATTCAATTTTGCAAATCCTACAGAGGACAAGGTTCAACAGAAATTGACAGCGGCGTTGTTGCCAGAACGCACCCAATCACAGGCAGAATTGAAAGTCTCGAGATTATGGACGTAAGCGCACGAAATGGGAAGCTCGAGTTACCAATGATTGTTGAAGCACTCAAGATGGCTGTTGGAGATTAAATCAGGAAGGAATTTTCATGTTCACCTGCATTTTCTGTCTTAATGAATTCTCGGATAACTTAAAAACTCAAGAACACATAGTTCCATATTCTCTTGGGGGTAATGTTTCAATCTATGAGGTATGCCAAAAATGTAACAGTCATCTAGGTGCTTTTATTGACGAGCCATTAGTAAACAATTTTTTAGTTGATTTAAAGAGAAAAAACCTCAAGATTCGCGGAAAAAATGGAGACATCCCTAATCCATTTTTCTACATGAAAGCTAAAGAAGATAGTAGAAAGTATAATTGGCATTTTAAAGATGGAAAACCAACACATATTTATACTGTTCCACACAAAGAAATAATTGAAGAAAGGAATGGCAGACTAAGACTGAATATTGTTGTTGATGCAAGTGAACCAGAAAAAGCTGATGAGATAGTAAAAAAAGTTCTCAAAAGACAAAATAAAAAAGGAATAACTCTTGAATTAACTGATCAAAAACGAATTCACCGTACTCAAGAAGCTCCAGAAATGGAACTTACCGCAGAAATAAGCATTTTTAGATTTAAATTAGGAATGTTGAAAATTGCCTATGAGATAGCTTATAAATGGTTGGGTGAAATATACTTAAATGACCCAATTGCTAAAATTATTAGAGAATTTTTATTGCAAGAAGATATCGAACTTGAAGATTTTAATAAATTAGAAATAAAAGGTTTCATTGATTTTAGTAGTATGAAAAAACTAGAAAAT
Source organism: Deinococcales bacterium (assembly GCA_031364625.1). Classification (GTDB taxonomy): domain Bacteria; phylum Deinococcota; class Deinococci; order Deinococcales; family JAAFIG01; genus JANXTZ01. Next base: position 14,625 of record JANLWR010000198.1, read on the forward strand.
GTTGTTATTGGATTAGATAATCCTAATTATATTTATGTTTCCTTGATGCCCATAGATGACTTTATATTTTGTGAAATAAAAATTTTTGATATTTTTTACGGAAGTTTTGAAATTTCAAAAGAGAATCATGGCAAGAATCAATCAGATGGAATTATTTACACATTTGATCCAGAAAATAGACAGAGTTCTGAGTTAAATTACTTTAAACACATAGAGATTTTTCTCCAAAACAACCCAGATGTCAGGAAATACTTTGAGGAGTCTGAAGATGAATGAAGCCGTAATCGTATCCACCGTTCGCACACCCGTAGGTCGTGGGCAAAAAGGAACGCTCACCAACACTCGAGCCGATGATCTTGCGGCACTCGTACTAAAAGAAAGTATCTCGAGAGCAAAAATTGACCCTGCGTTGGTCGAGGATGTCTACCTAGGTTGTGCCATGCCCGAAGGTTCGCAAGGGCTTAACTTTGCACGTCTCTCGAGCTTGCAGGCTGGGTTGCCAGATTCTGTGGCGGGTGTGACCATCAACCGTTTTTGCGCGTCTGGCTTGCAGACCATTGCGATGGCTGCGCAGGCGGTTCGTTCGGGCATGAACGAAGTGCTGATTGCGGGTGGCGCGGAAAGCATGAGCATGGTCCCAATGTCGGGTTTTCATTTTAGTGCCAACGCGCAACTGGTGGATTCGCGCCCTGGGGCGTACATCGGCATGGGTCACACTGCCGAAAACGTCGCGGACAAGTACGGGGTGTCTCGAGCCGATCAGGATGCGTTTGCGGTGGAATCGCACGCTCGGGCGGCGGCGGCAATAGATGCTGGAAAATTTAAGGATGAAATTGTCAGTGTGCCTGTGCGGGTGGATAAACTGAAGGGTACAAAATTGATTTCGGAAACAATTCAGTTTGACACCGATGAACTCTTGCGGCGCGAAACCTCGCTTGAGGGTCTGGGCAAGTTGCGGGCGGCATTCCGTGAGGGTGGCAGCGTCACGGCGGGCAACTCGAGTCCGTATTCGGACGGCGCGGCGGCGAGTGTCATCATGAGCGCGGACAGGGCGGCAGAATTGGGTTTGAAGCCCTTGGCACGGTTTGTTTCGTTCGCGGCGGTTGGGGTCGATCCCGAACTGATGGGCATTGGTCCTGTGGCAGCCATTCCCAAAGCTTTAAAACTGGCGGGACTCGAGCTTAAAGACATTGATTTGTTTGAACTGAACGAGGCGTTCGCGGCGCAGGCGTTGGCGGTGGCTCGGACGGTTGGCATTCCGCTCGACAAACTGAACGTCAACGGCGGGGCGATTGCGCTTGGGCATCCGCTCGGGGCGACGGGGGCGAAACTGACGGCGACCTTGATTCACGAACTGCGGCGGCGCGGTGGGCGTTACGGCATGGTGACGATGTGCGTCGGTGGTGGACAGGGCGCGGCAGGCATTTTTGAATTGCTGAATTAAACTTTAAAACTCGAGTTTTCGGGTTCGTTGTTTAACCCTAGCGAACCCTTTTTGTTTTCCTGAAAACCTGACCAAAAATTTGCCACTGAAAGCTCGAGGTTAGACCTTTGTGTCTGATCTCGGGTTTACTTTTTAAATGGAAACGTTTGCATCAGGGGCGAAAAAGACGCGACCTCGAAAGTGTGACTCAATCATGTTTTTCATTGGTCATTTTCCACGTCTCAAAAGCCCTTAGGGTGCTAAGTTCAGAGTTGGAAGTACGTTTTTTCAGATCAGGTGTGGCAGATTGCCACGACGAACAGGGAGATTAAACAATGGCTAAAGTAATCGTTTGTGATGATTCGCTGGCAGAGTTAAAACTTGTGGAATCCGTTTTGGTGGCAGGTGGGCATCAAATTATTTCTTGCGTCAATGGTGACGGCGTCGAGGCGCTGGCGAGCAGCGAGCAACCTGACCTTATTTTGCTCGATGTGGTCATGCCAATCCGCAACGGTTACGAAATTTTGCGCAAATTGCGGCGCGATGAAGCCACCAAAAACATTCCGGTTTGTATTTTGTCATCCAAGCAAGAACCCACCGATATCGAATGGGGCAAGCGTCAAGGGGCGAACGATTATTTGGCCAAACCTTATACCTCCGAGGCTTTGCTGGGTGTGGTCAGGAATTTAACCAACAAATGAACAGCAACTACAGCAAACCAAAAGCCTTGGCTCGAGCTTGTCTGTTCGAGCTTGGCGATGTTTTGTTTGCCGTGCCTGGTCAGTACACCCGTCAAATTCACACTTTGGAAACCATCACCCGAGTTCCTCGAGCGCCCATCGATTTGCTGGGTTTGTTTGCGGTGCGTGGTCAGATTTACCCTCTGGTGCGGATCGAACGGACTTTGGGTTTACCAGCAAACGACACTGAAGCCAAGCTGGCAGTCCAGATCGAATTTGAGGGCAAGCACATGGTTTTCGTGATTGATGCCGTGGTTGGGTTTAATCCTGTTCCAGCAAACCTCGAACCTGTGCTTGACGAGCGTTTTTCGGCTTTGACTTTGGGGCAGGCGTTGGTGGCGGGTCGGGTTGTCAACGTCTTGGATGTTGCCAAAGTGGTGCGTGCGCTTTCAGCGCGAATTGATGGACGCGAGTTGGCTCAAGCTTGAGCCAAATTAAAGGAGTAACTGATGGATGCAATTAAACCCCGTCGTTCAAAAGTTGAAAGACTGAATGACACTGATTCTCGAGCAACGATTGAACTCAGAGCGCCGAAAAGCGAGTTTAACTTTGCGAACTTGCGCGTGCCAATTAAATTGGCTTTGATCGTGGTGCTACTTGCTTTGCCGTTGTTGTTCTTTGTGGTTCAAACCTTGCAACGTCAAGCCGAATCGACCAGGGTTTTGACTCAGGAATCCAAAGGCGTGGTGGTGCTTCAAGATTTGTCCAACGTATTCGCCTTATTGGTTAATCACCGTGCCGAATCTGGTTTGCTGGCTGCCGAGGGTAAAGATTTGTCAGCCATGAAACCAAAATCAGATCAAATCTCGAGCCAGATTGACAACTTGATTGCCAAAAACACCCTAGCTCAAAATGAGTTTGGCTTGGCACAATCCTTAAACGATTTGAAAACCGCCTGGACTGCCGTTGCGGGTGAAATACCAACCATGAGAACGACGCGAACCTTCGAGGTGCAAACAGATTTTATTGAAACACGCTTTTTGCCTCTTTTTGGTCGGTTGGCTCGTACTTCGGGTTTGACGCTCGAGAATCAACTTGATTCTTTGTCGATTCAAGACCTTTTGCTCAATCAAATCCCGACAACGATTGAAGCGTTTAGCACCTTGCGGACTTTCGGTTCGAACCTGTTGCAGGCGCGTGGTGGCACACCAGCGCAGCGCACAACCCTGGCAGGTTATTTTGACCGTTCAAAACAAGGTTTTGCCAATGTTTCTCGTTTGGTTGAAGATATTGCAGTCGCAAACCCATTGTTGCGTCCAGATTTGGAAACGCGTTTAAAACCGCTTGTCGCGGCATCTACTGAGGGTTTGCGAGCGGCGCAGTTTAATTTGATCGAAAGTTTGAGTTTCGCCACAGCCCCTCGAGATTATTACGCAGCTTTTACCAAAACGATTGTGACATACCAAAATATTGCAGATTTTGGCATTCAAACCCTGCAAAAAAACCTCTTGCAACGCACGCTCAACTTGCAGCGCTCCGGTTTGGCAAACTTGCTGTTGTTGATCGGGCTTTTCTTGTTGGCGCTCCTTTTTACGGGCATTGTGATCAATTCAATCACCACACCGTTAAGCGACATGAGTGCTGTGGTTCAAAAGTTTGGTGCTGGCGATTTGTCGCAGCTTATTCCAGTGCGTTCTCGAGACGAGTTGGGTACGCTGGCAGGTTCGTTTAACAACTCGATTTTGCAACTTCGGGATTTTTTGGGTCGTCAAGAAGAGGAACGTCAGCGCAGTATGCAGTTGCAGTCCAACATCGGCGAGTTTTTGAACGTGGCTATGGATATTTCTGGTGGCGATTTGACCAAGAAAGGTCGAGTCACCGAGGACGTGCTCGGTAACGTGGTTGACGCGATCAACCTGATGACCGAAGAGATCGGGTATTTGCTCAAAGACGTGCAAGACGCGACCAGTAAAGTCAATCAGGGTGCAAACAGCGTGACTCAGGTGTCCATAGGCATTGTGGTTGGCGCTCAGAATCAAACCGAAATTGCGCGACTTGCCCAAGAACAAACAACCCAAGTCACGACTTCGATGCGTCAAATGTCAGACGATGCGCAAAAAGCGGCGCAATCGGCAACCCAAGCGCTCGAGGCTTCACAGGCGGGTCAACAGGCAGTGTTTCAAACCCTCGAGGGAATGCAGGGTATTCGCCGTGAGGTGCAGAATATTTCCAAGGGCATTAAATCGCTGTCCGATCGTTCGCTCGAGATTTCTGAGATTGTCGATACGATTTCGCAGATCACCAGGCAAACCAATTTGATTGCTTTGAACGCCGCCATCGAGGCTTCCGGCGCGGGAGAAGCCGGTGCGCGTTTTGCGATTGTCGCCGATGAGGTGCGTAACCTTGCAGAAAATGCTGCCAAAGCCACGCTCTCAATTACGGGTTTGATCAAAACCATTCAGCTCGAGGTTCAGGCGGCAGTGGTCGGTGTCGAGAACGGAACTCGAGAGGTGGAAGAGGGCTACCGAATTGCGACTGGTGCGGGTGAGCGCTTGCAAGAAATTGCGGTTTTGACTTCACAATCGGCGACTTTCGCCGAGAGTATCGCCGCCAGTACCCGTGTTCAGGTGCATCAGATCAACAATGTGGCGCAAGCCGTGCAAGAAATTGCGGGTACGGCAAGTCAAACGGCGAGCGATTCGCAACAAGGGCAGGTTTCGGCGCAGGGTTTGGTGAGGCTTTCAGAGCAATTGACGCAATCGCTTTCTCGTTTCCAATTGCCAAATTAAGTTTTAAGAGTTTTTGTTTCTCGAGGAGATGATTCATGCAGCAAACCCCTAAATTATATGAGAATACGGCACTTCGCTCCGTCGGGCAATCCGTTGGTGTTCGAGTTGGTTTTTTAGATAACCTGCCATTCTTGTACAAAATTGCGATTGTCGTTGTGGTTTTGTTTGTCGGCACTATTGTTATTGCGCTTGTGAACTCCAATGGTCTTAAAACCATGCGTTATCAAGTGGCTCGTATTTATAACTCGGTGCTTATTCCGATTGTTTCATTGGCACAAGCCCGAGAAAATGTTGTGGTGATTCAACGAAACATACAAACGCTCGAGGGTGCTCCCGATTCTCAAGCTGCCAAGACCAAAATCATTGCTGAAATCAATACCGCTCAAAAAACGGTGCAAGATACACTTGAACGCTATAGCAAAGAATGGCTGACAACAAGTGATGCTCAATTTACGGCAACCTTGACATCTGCTGGGGCAATGGATAAACAAAACACCGAGAATTCGACACTTGAGACACTGACCAAATCCTACCGTGATACTTTGCCGAAATTGTCTAACTATATTTCATCAGTCAATACTGGCATCCCGAACCGCAGTCTTAAGAACCAAATTGTTAATCAATTGAACCAAATGACCGATCAGTTTTCTGTGATGATTGAATTGAATAAAAATTTTGCCAGTATTTCGGAGCAAGATGCCGTTCGCAATTACAATTCAACAAATTTAATCAACTTACTGCTGACTGCACTGACATTGATGCTTGGTCTGATATTGGCATTGACGGTTGCGTCATCAACCAGGCAACGTCTCGCAAAACTCGAGAATGCCGCAAATACATTGCGAAATGGTAATTTCGGTGTTAGGGTCAATGTTGTTGGTAATGATGAAATTGGTACAGTTGCCAGCGCTTTCAACACGTCCTTGGGTCAATTGCAAGAATTGCAAGTCGAGCGCGAACTCGAGCTTCAAAAGGGCGTGAAATTGCAAGAGAACGTGTCTGACTTCTTGCAGGTTGCCATGGATATTTCTGGTGGCGACCTGACCAAAAAGGGTCGAGTCACCGAAGACGCACTTGGTAACGTGGTTGATGCCATTAACTTGATGACCGAAGAGATCGGGTATTTGCTTAAAGACGTGCAGAATGTCAGTTCTGAAGTGAACCTCGGGGCGAGCAACCTCTCGCAAGTCTCCACGGGAATTGCCTTTGAAGCGCAAGAACAATCACGGATTTCTTCTTCGGCGCAGGCTCAAACTTTCGAGGTGACCACCAACATGCGTCAAATGGCAGAAGCCGCTGAGGTCGCGGCGCAAGCCGCCCAAGAGGCATTGCAGGCAGGTCAAGCGGGGCAAAAAGCCGTGGCGGATACCCTGAGCGGCATTCAGAATATTCGGCGCGAAGTGCAAAACATTTCCAGGGGCATGAAATCGCTGGCAAACCGTTCGCTCGAGATTTCTGAAATTGTCGAAACCATTTCGGGCATTGCCGCCCAGACAAACCTGCTTGCACTGAACGCCACCGTCGAAGCCTCGAGCGCGGGTGAGGCGGGCGCACGATTTGCGACGGTCGCCGATGAAGTTCGTAAACTCTCTGAAGAAGCCGAACGCGCCACCAGCCGCGTGACCAGTTTGGTTCGTGCCATTCAGACCGAAACTCAAGCCGCAGTCGTTGGCGTCGAGGTTGGCGCTCGAGAGGTGGAGTTGGGCTTTGAAATTGCTTCCGGTGCCGGTCAGCGCCTTCAAGAAATTTCGGTTTTGACCTCGCAAAGCGCCAATTTTGCCCAAACCATTGCCAGCAGCACCCGCAGCCAACTCGATCAGATCAATAACGTGGCAAAAGCGGTGCAATCAATGGCTGGAACCGCAACCCAAACAGAACAAGAATCCAAGCAGGGTCAAGATTCTGCCCAAGCCTTGCTCCAACTTTCCAAGCGACTAACTCAATCGTTGTCGCGTTTCCAGTTGCCGTCTTAAGCCCATTTTCTCAGTTTAAAAGGAGTAAATTTATGACTCATCTTCAAAATAATTACGATCCCATCCTGGTGCTTTTCTCGTTTTTGGTTGCCATTGTTGCCTCGAGTTCGGCGCTGACTTGCCTTAACCGCATGAGAACCGACCCGAGCCACCGTATGCAGTGGCAACTGGCTGGAGCTTTGGCGTTTGGTTTCGGTGTTTGGACCATGCACTTTGTCGGCATGGCAGCCTTAAGGTTGCCCGTTTTGGTGGCGTACAACCTGCCGATTACGGCATTATCGATTGTTTTTATTTTTATTGCCGCTTGGCTGGCGTTTGGTATCGTTGGTGTTCAGCAAACCAGCTTCCCACGTATTGTCCTTGGTGGCACACTGCTGGGTGTTGGTGTGGGCGCGATGCACTATACTGGAATGTTTTCCTTGCGCTCGGGCGCAGAAATGATTTTGAACCTGCCAATGGTTGGCGTGTCGGCGTTGGTTGCGGTGGTTTTGTCGTCGGTCGGTTTGTGGTTACTGAACAATAATCTCTGGGCTAATCTGCCGTTCCGCAATGTTTTGGTGACGGTGGTGGTCGGTTTGGCGGTTCCGTTGATGCACTATACGGGAATGCTTGCAAGTCAATTCGATGTTTCCGAACAGGCAAAAAATTCGCTCGCCAATGTAACAGACGGTGTGTTGTCGCTCGATTTGTTTTTGCTGTTTGCACTTGTGACGGTTGTTGTGCCGCTCCTGGCAAATGCCGTTATTCCATCGGCATCTGAAGATTTTCAGCCTCAACTGGAGGCTTAAGCCAAGGGATGAATTTGAAGTTGTAAGTGGCTAGATTATTTTGAAATCAGTAGCAATCTCACGGCAAGAATCTCGTTGAACCCGCACCGTGCGTATCAAATCAGAGAGGCAAAAAAAGAGGTTTTTGTATGCAGCGTATAAACAAGAAAACTGAGAGACCCGACAGAAAACTTGGTTCAGCCAGTTTGGCTCAAACCTCAACCGAAGGTCCCAAACAGGCGGCGAATTGGTTGGATAACCTTCGGTTACAGCCCAAGCTTGGTTTGATTGTGGCGGCGCTGGGTTTGGGTATTTTGGTTACCGCCGTATCGGTTTTTATAGGCTTTAACAACCTTAAAAGCCAACTGAACAATGTTTCTGAAGTGACTTTGCCAAGCATCGACCAACTGAATCAAGCAAATACCGCTTTTGCCGATACCCAACGTGCCCTGTTGGTGCTCAAAGATGTAACGCTCGAGACGGCGGAGAAAAATATTTTCATTGAACAAATTAATAACAATGACATCTTGATCAAAGACGCCATTCAGAAGTACCAAGACGTTTGGCAAGTCAGCAAACGACCAAATGTCATGTCCCGCGTTGGTGAAGACACCATTCAAGTTGAACAGTCGGCACTTGGCGCTTTGAGGGCTGTGTACGATAACGCCAATCTCGATATCAAAGCCTTCCTCGAGACCGTCAAAAAGGGCAAACCGATTCCTCAACTGGCAGACGGGGCAATCAGGCGCTCTGGTGAATCTCGAGCTGGTTTGCAAACTTTGCTAGGAACGGCGTCCGAAGTGGCAGGAATTTCGACTGAAATTTCGCAATCCATTTTTCAACAAACGCTGCTGCAAATTGGTCTGAGTTTGCTGGTCAGTGTGGTGCTGGGTTTAATTCTGGCATTTATCATTTCCCGTTCGCTCACCTCACGCCTTGGTAAGCTCGAGATTCAGGCGCAGTCTTTGCGCGAAGGTAATCTCGAGGCGGTGGCTGACCTTCCGGGACGCGATGAGATCAGTACAGTTTCGCGGGCTTTGGGAACTTCTGTCACTCAACTTCGTGAATTCATTGGTCGTCAGGAAGATGAACGTCAACGCGGTTTGGCACTCCAACAAAACGTTTCAGAATTCTTGGATGTCGCCATGAATATTGCTGGGGGCGATTTGACCCAGCGCGGTAAAGTCTCCGAGGATGCCTTGGGTAACGTGGTCGATGCCATTAACCTGATGACCGACGAGATTGGTTTTTTGCTCAAAGACGTGCAAAGCGCCGCCGTTCAGGTGGGTTCGTCGGCAAATTCGATGACGAAGACCTCTTCGGGCATCGTCAGTAACGCCCAAACCCAGTCAGATACCGCAGAAACGACCAATATTCAGGTGCTCGAGGTGACAAACGCGATTCGTGGTCTGGCAAATCGTGCTCAGGAAACCGCCTTGGTCGCGCAGCAAACCCTGCTGGCTTCGCAGTCGGGGCAGGTGGCGGTCAGTGCCACGCAGACTGAACTTGGTAACATTCGAGATCAGGTGCGCAGTTTGACCACCGGCATGAATACCCTGGCGCTGCGCTCGAGCGAGATTTCTGAGATTGTGCGAACCATTTCACGAATCTCGAGCCAGACAAATTTGCTGGCGCTCGGCGCTTCGCTCGAGGCGGCAGGTGCGGGCGCGGCGGGTTTACGCTTCGCGGCGGTGGCGGACAGCGTTCGTAAACTCGCCGACGACTCGGCACGTTCGGCACAGGCGGTGGCGAACATCGTCAAAGCCGTGCAAAGCGATATTCAGAACATGGTGGAACGCGTGCAGGGCAGTGCGGGTCAGGTGGAACAGGGCTACAGCGTCGCCGCTCAGGCGGGTGAGCAACTGACCCAAATTGCAAAACTGGCAACTCAGTCCGCAACGGAGGCTTCGAGTATTTCAAATGAAGCCCAAAAACATGCCTCCAGCGTCGAAAAAGTTCGGGAAGCCGTTTCCAGTATCAGCACCAGTGCCATGCAAACTCAAACCGCCAGCCTGGAAGGTCAGAACACCGCAGAAACCTTGCGTGCTCTGGCAGAGCAATTGAACAAGAGCCTCTCGAGATTCCAATTGCCAGCATGAAGAAAGTCAGAACATGATGACAACACCCACCAACGAAATGCTCGAGATGTTCTTGACCGAAGCCTG
>JANLWR010000225.1:0-8699 GCA_031364625.1 Deinococcales bacterium
GTTGGTAAGCACCGTAACGCTTGTGGCATGAACCAACTTGGTGTTGCTGGCGTCTACCTTACCTTCGACTTTGACCACGGCTTTGTTGGCAAGCGTTCCAGTGACCGTTGCGGTGGCATAATCCACGCTGTACCGCCCAAGGTCGAAACTGGTGGCGCTCAGGTGATTCACGTCATCGCTCAAGACAATGCTCGAGCCTGCTGCGGGGTGACTTTCCAGGTCATCCTCGAGTTTGACTTTTTTGGCTTCCAAGTTGCTGCCGGTCAACATGCCTTCGGCTTCGACAAAATCACCATTTTTCAAGCCTGTGGGCAGGGCGCAAGGGCTGGCGCAATGGACGGTAAGGCTGCCAAGGGTGAAGCTGTCATTACTCAAAGCTGCAACCGTGCCTTTGACCTCGGAATCGCTGTCTTCACCGTCTTCACTGAGTTCAGTGGCGCTTTTGACTTCAATTTTGCTGGCGAGGACATTGCCTGTTGCGGCATCGGTCGCACCCGTCACTTCAACAAAATCGCCAGCTTTCAAATCTGCCAAAGAATGTACCGAACCTGGGGCATCATCGTTGTCTGAATCCAAGTCAAAACGGGTGCTCGAGTCAACCAGCACAGTTTTTCCAGCCACCACCAAAGAATTTACGCCGATGCTCGAGATTGCGCCTTTGACTTCAAGTTTGACTTGCACTTCGCTGGTCTCAATGCCCGACGTGGTGACGCTGACCGATTGCCCAACGCTGAGGGCGTTCACGCTGGCGCTCGAGTCGTTGACTTTGACGTGTCCCTTCCAATAAAAACGGGTTTGAAGGCTGCTTTGTGCGGATGGGGCTACGCTGACCAGTTTGATGTTTTGTCCTGCCACCGTAATGCTGCTGCGGTCGCTGGTCATGGCGCTGATCTTGCCAGCCACGGTTTGCACGGCGAGGGGTGGGTTGATGGTGACTTGGTTGCAACCTCCAACACCAACGGCGATTGCGGCAGCCAGAACAGTTTTAAAATGTTTCATGATGACTCCTTTCAAACCTTAACTTGCCAGAAGCCTAGTGCTCGAGCCTAAAAACCGACACCCTCTAAAGTCCAAACCTCAACCCGACCAAAGTCGGATTGATTGATTGCCCAAAACCGACGTACTGTAAGTCCAGTGTCAAGCCGTCAAAAATTGAGGACTCGAGCAAACAACGATTCAAACTTCTATTCCAGGAATCCAGCATGAATGACCAAATCCAACTGGTGATCGTTGATGACCACCCGCTTTACCGCGAAGGCGTGGCAAGCACGCTGAATGCCGAAAGCGACATGCAAGTCATCGGCGAGGGCAACAACGCCACTGATGCGTTGGAACTTGCCAGCCGATTGTTGCCCGATATTGTGCTTTTAGACATTCACATGCCAGGCAACGGCATTCTGGCAGCCAAAACCGTTTTTGACGCCTGCCCCGTCACCAAGATCATCATGCTGACCTTTAGTGAAGAAGAAAATGATGTCCTCAGCGCCCTCAAAGCGGGTGCTCGAGGGTACATCTTAAAAGGTGTTTCGGGCAGGGAACTGAAAAGTGTGATTCGATCCGTTTATCACGGCGAGGTCTACATCACCCCAACCCTGGCGGCAGGCGTATTGTCCGAAATGGCTCGAGGAGGTTCAAGCCGAAATCAACCCAGCAGCTTGCTCGACGAACTGACCCAACGCGAGCATCAGATTCTCGAGCTTGTGGCAGGTGGGCGCAGCAACAAAGAAATTGGCGCACGGCTCGAGTTGACCGAGAAAACCGTGAAGCATTACATGACCAATATTTTGCAAAAACTTCAGGTCAGAAACCGTGTCGAAGCCGCGTTGCTGGCACAAAAATCGGCTCGAGGTTAATTGCTAGACTTGTGCAAGGGTAAGATGATTTTGACTTTCGTTCCGACACCAAGCTGGCTTTCAATCTCAAAATTTCCGCCAAGGCTTTCCACCCGTTCACGCATTCCCAACAAGCCCAAACCCTCAGATTGCTCGAGTGACGCGTTCATTTCAAACCCAGTTCCCGCATCGCTGACCTCGAGTTGCAGGGCGTCGTCATGAAGGAAAAGGTGTACTTTTTGTCCCTGCCCACCGGCATGTTTAAACGCGTTGGTCAGCGATTCTTGCACCAAGCGGTACAAGGTAATTTTGACTGGCAATGGCAATTGTTCAGATCCATCCTCGAGCACAAATTCGACTTCGGTTTGCGAACGGCGCCTATGGGCATTAATCACGCGCAGCAAAGTTTCTTTTAATGACAATTGCTCGAGTTCGGGCAGGCACATGCCACTGGCAATGGCTCGCATTTCAGCCAGCGCTCGAGCGATGGAGGCTTGGATGGTCTCGAGTTCTTTGGTTTGCGCAACCGCGTGAAGTTGATCGTTGCCCAGTTTGAGGAGTGCAAAGCCCAAATCCTGGGCTGGACCATCGTGAAGCTCGGCACTCAAACGCCTTAAAAACCGTTCGTTCAAGGTCGTGCTGCGGGTGGCTGCCAGCACCAAACGAGAGCGCAAAAGCTCGTTTTGCTCGAGCAGTTTGCCTAAAGTGACCACTTTTTCTTGCAATTCTTGGCGTTGGCGTTCGATTGTTTGATTGCCAAGCTCGAGTTCCAGGGTTCGTTCGCGCACGGTTTGCTCGGCTTGTTCTTTGGCTTCGCTCAAGATTTCAGTGCGTAACCTGTAGACTTCGGTTTCGTGCTGCGCCCGCTCGAGGTCAAATTGAATCGAGAGTTGACGGGTTTTTTCTTGGCTTTCCTGGTTGAACAACATTTTTTCGATGCGGTGAAATTCACGAAAATGCTGCAAGGCTTGTTTCGTATCGCCAAGTTGTTCAAAAGCGCCTGCGAGCAATTCATGGGCTTCAAAAATTGCTTTCTTGCCCTCAATCTGCTCGGCACGTTCGAGCGCTTTGCTTAAGGCTTCAATTGCCTGCTCTGCTCTAGTGGTTTTCAAATGCACGCGACCAATGTTTAACAGCGCGTCAATTTCGCTTTCGACATCAGTAGTCTCGAGCGCACGGTCAAAAGCTTTTTGATGAAACTCGAGCGCTGGTTTAAAATTTTTAAGGTTGGTTTCCACCTGCCCGAGTCCGTCCAGTGCAGAAATTTCTACTTTTGGAAATTTGATCTGCCTTGCCGTCAACAGGGCAGCCTTAAAACTCTTGGACGCCTCCTCGAGCCGCCCGAGGCGTTTGTAAACATAACCCAAATTGTTGGTGGTAATTGCCTCCAGCAAGTTGTTTCCCAGCCCCCGAAGCGTGGTCAAAGTCAGTTGGTAGGTCTCGAGGGCTTTGGTGTCATCGGTCATGTTTTCATACAGCACGCCGAGGTTAATCAAACACTGACTTTCAATCCCACGGTCTTGCAGGCGTTCACGCACCAACGCGTGCGCCTCAGTCAACGACGCCAACGCCCTCGGGTAATCGCCGAGTTTGGTGGCGATGATCCCCATGTTGATCAAACAATTTGCGGCTCGAGTGTCATCCTGAAAGCGCCGCGCAACTTTTAAGACCTGCATCAAATCTTTGAGCGCCCGGGCGTACTCACCGTTGAAATGATTGACTCCAGCGCGTTGATTGAGCGCATCGGCTTCAATCAGGGCATCATCATGAACCCGTGCCAGCTCGAGCGCGGCATCAAGCTGTTCGAGTGCCGTCTCATTTTTGCCCTGATCGCGGTAGACCTTGCTTTGCGCAATCAACACTTGTGCCTCGAGTTTCCAAGACTGTTCGAGTTTGGCGAGTACCGTCGCCTGTGCCAGCGATTCGAGGGCTTCTTGAAACTGTGAATGCCCATAAGCTTCAAGTCCAGCCGCCAACAGCTTGGCTGAAGTACTGAGCTTGGATTCAGAATCGGGAATCGTTTCTGTGTGCATGGTCGCATCCGAAGGATATTGCATTTTCGATACGACCACATTAACCGATCAGGCTCGAGTTGAAATCAGGCGTTAAGGAACAACGGCTTTTAAGAAGTTTTGGATGTCCAAACGTCCATCGCCAAGCATCTGCACAGAAGTGTCGGGCGAATCAATTTTGTAAGCCGCATTTTGCCCAGATTTGTAAATGTTAACTGTCGTACCTTTAAGTTTTTTGGTCAGGTCAATCGAATTGGCTTTCAAGCTTTGACCCAATGCCAGCGCCAAACTCCCCGACACCATCGGCGCGGACATGGACGTACCAGACCAAGCGCCCTGTCTGTTGCCAGGAACAGGACCGAAGACTTCCTCGCCTGGGGCAGACACCTCGAGCGTTGTACCGTAAGTCGAAAAGGCTGATTTGTTGTCATTCGCGTCCACACTGCCCACACTCAGGCTGAATTGTCCCCCCAGGGTGGTATCGAGGTTGGCTTGATTGGCAGGAAATGTCACGTTTTGGTTGTTGGTGTTGCCGCTCGAGGAAATCACAAAAATGCCTCGCAAGGTTGCGGCGTTGATCGCATCGTTGACCGCCTGCGAGTTCGTGTCGCTGCCAAGGCTGAGGTTGATGATGTTCGCCCCAGCCTGCATGGCACGGTTGATTGCCGCCGCTACATTCAGCACATCGCCGCTGCCATCAGGACCCAAAACCCGCAAAGGCAGAATTTTTGCTTTTGGCGCGATCTGCAAAATGATACCAACCACGCTTGTTCCGTGCCCAAATGCCGCGTCCGTTCCAAGAGCGCCCTCTTCTTGCGGGATGCTATCGTTGCCAACGTAATCCCACATGTCAGAGGCGGCAACAAAGCCGCCCTCGAAGGCTGGATGCTGAAGGTCAACACCAGTGTCAATCACGGCAACAGTGACACCAGCCCCAAGGTTGCCTGCCAGGGTTTGAGCCTGTTGTAAGTTCAAGGTTTTCCATTTGGCGGTATTTTGCGGCATTGGCACAAAATTTCCACCCGCCCAAGCTGACACGCTGCCACCCGCCCAAGCCGAGACACTGCCTCCAGCCCAAGCTGACACGCTGCCACCCGCCCAGGCGGAAACGCTGCCGCTCATGGTTGCCAGTTGCCCACTGCCCAAAAACACTTTTTTATTCGACTCGAGCGTTGCCGTAGCCATCCCACCCGAAGCCGCGAGTTGATCGCCAGTGGCTTTACCCAGCGCCAAGATCGCAAATTTTTCATCGGGTCGCCAAACCACGACTTTACCGCCGTAAGTGCTTTCAATCTGGGCAATGGTGTCTTCTTTCCTGATTTTAACGGTCAGACTGTAATGACTGTCCGTGTCGGTCACGACAATGGGTGTGGTGACAGGTTCGGTTGGTGGTATGGTCGGTGGCGTGACTGGAACTTGGGTGATACCGTTGCACGCCGCCACGCAAAGTAAACCCAGCATAACCAAGGCGGCTTTGAATGGCGTTTGCGGCAGTTTAAACTTCATGTCCAAACAATCTTAGAACAAGTTTTGGTTCTTGAACACCGACTTTGGTCTGAACATTTAAACTCGAGCATCAAGAACTTGTTGGCAGCTTTTTATGCAGTGAAGTGCAGACTGTTTGTCAAGCCAAGTTCAAAAAATGTTTGATGGACTTACTTTTTTGATTTTATTGTTCAAAACGCAAAACTGTACTCACTTTAAGTTTTAACACTTCCCTATTCCGATTGATCCAAAAGTGCTTTGTTCTGCGTAGATCAATATTAAGGAAGAACTTCCCAGTTTGACTTCGAGGCGTTCGTGCACAATGCCTCGAGCGGTTTTTTAATGCTCAGCAACACAGTACACGCTATAAAACCATGAATGTAAAAATTCAGGAGGAGATGGGATGAAACAAATTTGGATTGGACTGACATTGGTTCTCGCGCTCAGTGCTTGCGGCACCCAACTTGATTCGCAACTTGCGCCAGGAGAAGTGATCCTGAACTCGAGAACCAAAGTGCTTGGCACAGCCCCCGCACCAGGCACACGGGTTGGTGGAGTGATTCAAAATATTGGTGAACTGATCGCCGCCAGCCCCGACATGAGCACCATCACGTTCAGTGCGGGCAGTGCTTACGCTCGAGGTTTGGTGGCTGGCGATTTGATCAGCGCCCCACCAAACCAAGTCGCCCCCGAAGGTTTTTTGCGTAAAGTGAGTTTTGTTTACGACCTTGGCGCGTCAGGCATCATGGTATACACCGAAGAAACCGATCTTGACGAAGCGATTTTGTACGCCGATTCCGAACAAGAAACGCCGCTCGAGCAAAGCGATGTGGTGTCTATCCAGTACGCCGACGGTACAACTTTAAACGCTGCACAGTTAAATAGCCGCCTGGGTTCTCGAGCCAGTGTTACGCTTAGAACCGTCAATGTTCCATTTGACCAGGTGTTGATGTGTACCAGCGCCACAGGCGATAAAGTCACTGCCACAGGTTCGTTTACGGCAAGTCTAAAAGCCTTTCTGAAAGTAAAATTTGGCTTTTTCACGATCAAACAAGCCTCGGCGGGCGTTACCGCAGAAGAAAGCCTCAAATTGGGCTTTAGTGGAACTTGCAGTTCCAGCCTGGTTACTTTGGACAAAGAAATTGCGAAGATCAATTTCGGGACCAAAGTCATTTGGATTGGTCCTTTGCCTGTGGTGATTAAGCCCTACATCTCTGTGAAAATTGGTGCGAGCGGCAATATTACCGCCACGGCTTCGCTCAACGTGACTCAAACTTTTACTGGCACTTACGGCGTGTTGTGGAAGAAAGGTCAAGGATTTTCACCCATCAATGATTCGACTTTTACCGTCACTGGACTGGACGGAATCACAGCCAGCGCTGGTTTGAGCGTATCAGCATTTGTGCGTGGAGAGGCAGGTTTTACGTTTTACGGTGTCGCCACACTTTACGCCTATGTCAAACCCTACGTTGAATTGAGCGCCAAATATGTTTTGCCTGCCAATACCTTTGATTACTCGGTTGTCGCAGGTTTACAAGTCGGTGTCGGAGGGCGTCTAAAAATCTTTGGCAAAACGCTTGGAGTTTTTGATAGCACCATTCTGGACACCAAACGCAGTCTGATTGCCAGTACGACACAACCATTCGGAGCAGCGCCGCCACCTCCAGCCCCAACGCCAAATCCAAGACCACCACGTCCTTGCCCAAATTGCCAAGAACCTTAAAATCAATAAAACACACTGGGTAAGATAAAAGCTCGAGAACGATGTAAAAATCGTTCTCGAGCTTGTTTCGCTTCTATTTACTGATCGCCAAAAATCGTGAAATGCCAACCTTTTCGTGCATCGCCAGACGTGTCAAACATGATGTGCTTGGGAATCGTGTATTCCTCGAGCGCGTAATGGCTTAAATCCTTGCCCACGCCCGAATCTTTCATGCCACCCGTCGGCATTTCGGAGGTTAACGGCAAATGATCGTTGACCCAAACCGTGCCAAACTCGAGCGCACTGGACACCCTGAAAGCGCGTTGAATGTTTAACGTCCAAACGCTGGCGGCAAGTCCGTAAATCGTGTCGTTCGCAAGTTCAATCGCATCGCTTTCATCTTTGAAAGAATTTATAACCACCACCGGTCCAAAAATTTCTTCCTGCACAACGCTCGAGCTTTGAGGGGCATTCACCAGAATGGTGGGCGGGTAGTAAAATCCTGCACCTTTGGGCAGTTCGCCGCCCAGTTCGATTTTGATCTTCTGTTTTTTGGCTGCCAGCACCATACCGTGCACTTTTTCACGGTGAACTTGGCTGGTCAGCGGACCCATGTCCGTGCTTTCAGACTCGAGCTTGCCCATGCGGATGGTGCTGGTCACGGCTTTAAAACGTTTTATGAACTTCTCAAAACTTTTTTGCTGCACGTAAATTCGTGCCGCCTGCGTGCAATCCTGACCCGCGTTGATGAACGCTCCCGCCACCGCACCCTGCACCGCCGCCTCGAGGTCGGCATCGTCAAAGACAATAAACGGCGCTTTACCCCCAAGCTCGAGCGTGACACGTTTTGTGCCAAGTCCCGCCAGTTCGCCAATCCGTCTGCCCGTGCCGGTACTGCCCGTGAACGTCACCATGCGCACGTTTTTGTGCGTGACCATCGCCTCGCCGACTTCAGCGCCGCCCGTTAGAACATTGATTAAACCTGCTGGCAGTCCAGCACTGATTGCAATCCTTGCCAGTTCAATCGTGGTGCATGGCGTGTTCGGGGCGGGTTTAATGACCACTGAGTTACCAGCCGCAAGCGCTGGACCCAGTTTCCAAGCCGCCATCATAAACGGATAATTCCAAGGCGTGATTGCCGCCACCACACCCACCGGCACGCGTTCGATCATGCTCGAGTAACCACCCATGTACGAACCCGCGCCCACGCCCTCAATGCGCCGCAGCACACCCGCGAAATAGCGAATGTTATCAATCGCCACCGGAATATCGCTGTACTTCGCCAACTTGATTGGTTTGCCCGCGTTTTCACTCTCGAGGTTCGCCAGTTGTTCGCTGTGCTGCTCGAGGGCATCGGCAAATTTCAAAAGCGCATTGCTGCGCTCGCTATAAGAGAGCGCCGCCCAAATTTTCTGGGCTTTGACCGCCGCCTTGACCGCATCTTGCACGTCTTTGACTGTGGCAACCGCAACCGTGGCGAAAACTTCGCCCGTGGCTGGCGCGATCAAATCTTGACTGCCGTGCGTGATTTCTTTGCCGTCAATGATGAGCGGAAAATGTCTGAGGCTCGAGGTTTTTGTAGTTTTCTTGGCTACTTTGGTCATGAAGAATCTCCTTGTGTAGAAACTCGAGCGATTGCTCGGTCTCCCCTCATCCCCGACCCTTCTC
>JANLWR010000228.1:0-13571 GCA_031364625.1 Deinococcales bacterium
TTGTTCTCGACCCGAAGACCAGACCTTTACAGCGCTTTGACGGCGGTTAAGGAATAGAATTTAACGAAAGGAACAACTTAATGATCTCGAGACGAAATTTTCTGCAAAAAATGGCTGTCCTGACTGGGAGCGTGACCGTGCTGCAACCTACCGCGCTGCAAACTCTGGCAAACTCGAGCGGCGACATTCGCTCGAGTGGCGCTTGGTTCATGCCCGACGAAGCCGAACCGCACAAACGCACCTGGATGGCGTTTGGCGCGAGCGAAGAAATTTGGGGCAAAAAACTTTTACCCGAAGTCAGACGCAACCTGGCAACGATTGCCAAAACGATTGCCAGATTTGAAGCCGTCTCGATGCTGGTCAGACCAGATGAACTCGAGCTGGCACGCGCTTTGGTCGGAGATACAGTCCAATTGATTGTTGCCCCGCTTGATGACCTTTGGATGCGCGATACGGGCGCGGTGTTTGTGGTCAACAACCAACGCCAGAAAGCCGCGATCAACTTTAACTTTAACGGCTGGGGTGACAAACAAGAATTCGCCCAAGACGCAAAAGTGGCAGGGTTTATAGCCCAACAAGCCAAAGTCTCGAGTACCACTTCCGAATTGATACTCGAGGGTGGCGGGATTGAAGTTGACGGACACGGTACGGCGATCATTACCGAAAGTTGCGTATTAAACCAAAACCGCAACCCGAACATGACCAAAGCCAAAGCCGAAGCCGAATTAAAAACCCTGCTTGGACTCGAGAAAATCATTTGGTTGCCAGGGATTAAAGACAAAGACATCACCGACGGTCACACCGATTTTTACGCACGGTTCGCCCGTCCGGGCGTGGTCGTGGCAGGTTACGACCCAGACCCAAAATCCTTCGATCACGCCGTCACGCTCGAGCATCTTAAAATCTTAAAAACCGCCAAAGACGCACGCGGTAAAAAGTTGCAAGTCGTGGTGCTTGAAGCGCCCGGCAGCATCCGCAAAAAGTACAGCAACAACGATTTCGCGGCGGGATACATCAATTTTTACGTTTGCAACGGTGCGGTCATCGCCCCAGAGTTTGGGGACGCGAAAACCGACAAAGCCGCCAAAACCAAATTGCAAACCTTGTTTCCAAAACGCGAAATTGTCCAGATCAACATTGACGGCATCGCCGCAGGTGGCGGCGGAATTCACTGCACCACACAACAAGAACCTGCCGTTTAAAACTCGAGCAATCAATAAAATCTCGACTGGGATTTGTTCCAGCTCGAGATTATTCTTTCGGACGGTGCTCTGACGGGTAATTGACGATCTTGTCCCACTCATCGGCTGCCGAACGCGCCACGAACGCGATCACATCATTGTCCCCGATGTTAAAAACCTCGTGCGGAACACCAGATTTGATGTAAATAAAATCACCAGCCTCGTTGATGACCTCTTCTTTCAAACCCTCGCCAAACATGTGCTTGACCCGACCTTGGGCGATAAACAGCATCACTTCAAAACCATCATGAATATGGGCATATGCAATCGCGCCAGGTGGCACGGTGGCAACATTCATACTCAAGCCGCTCGAGCCAACATTCTTACCGCTCATGCCTTGCTTGTAATGAATGCCGTTCCAACCCCTGGCGCTGCCACCCCCACGAATCACGGTGATGCCGTCATGAACTTCAACTTCAGACTCGAGAATTTCGCCTATGCCTTTGGTTTGAGGTTGCATTTTTTACTCCTTTGGCTTTGGTAGGGTGCGCCTCGCGCACCACGAACAGGTGAATATCGGTGCGCACGGCGCACCCTACAGGTTTTTAATTTCGTTCAGGTCACTTTACCGCGCTCGAGGTGCGCTGTAAAAGCTCGAGTTTCGATCACGTGGTGCATTTCGGTAATGACTTGCTCGAGTTCAGAATCTTTGGTGTAAAAGTGCGGCGCAAGCCTTATACCAGCGCCAACGCGGTAATCGAGCACGTAATCTCTGGCGTTCATGGTGGCGGCAACCGCGTGACCGATGCTACCCGCAAATTCTGGCGCGAGTGATGAAACGTCCAGAACCACACTGCCACCTCGAGATTCTGGCGCTTTTGGGTTGACGATGCGCATTCCAAGTTTTTCGGCGTGATCCATGAGAATTTGGGTTTGGCGCAATGATTTTTCGCGGATGGCGTTAACCCCAATTTTTCCGACCATTTTGTAACCTGGTAAAGCTGCTGCAAGGCATGGAACTTGAGGCGTGCCCGTCACGAATCTGCGTTGCCCTTCGGCGGGTTGCCAATCGGGTGTAAATCCGAACGGATCGGCATGTCCCATCCAGCCGCGCAAGACTGGCTCGAGCGTCTCGAGGATACTTGGGCGCACGTACAAGTAACCCACCCCAGGACCCGCCAGAACCCATTTGACGCTGCCACCAATCACAAAATCGACATCCAATGCCTGAACATCGAGCGGAACTGTTCCAAGGCTTTGGTAGGCGTCAAGGCAAACCAAAGCCCCGACTTCTCGAGCACGCTTGACTACTGCTTCCACATCCAAAATATGGGCGTTGCGAAAATACACGTGACAGATCGCCACAAGCTTGGTGGTTTCATTGATGGCTGCCAGCAGACCCTCGAGTGGCGGCGTAAGACCATCCTCGGAGTTGACCACGGTCACGTTCGCACCGTACTGACTCCAAGCGGTGGTTTGCTGTAAAACGCTTGGGAATTCGACATCGGTGGTCACAATGCCGTTACGCGTTCCAGAAAAATCGAGGCTCGAGAGTAAACTTGCCATTGCGGCGGTGGCATGGGGCGGCGTGTTGACCGTGTTTTTGGGCGCGTTCATCAAAGCGCCAATCGCATCACCGACCACGTCGGGCAGCGCAAACCAAGAGTCAGACCAGGCTCGAACGCCACGGGTTGCCCATTGTTCCCCAAAAAGCCGTAATGCTTCAAGGCTTTCACGGCAAACAGGACCCAGCGTGTGCGCCGCAAAATAGGCGCTCGTCTCGAGAATCGGGAATTGGGAGCGGTACTCGAGAAGCGGATCGGTCAAGGTTGAAGTCATGGAGCAATTCTACCGATTTCATGACTCGAGCATTGCAACTTGCGCGTTCATGTTGAGAAACCTCTAAACGAGTAATATCGCAGCGAATCAACAAAAGATTTTTGGAGGTTTTCATGCGAACGAACTGGCTTGTGCTTTCGGTTTTGGTTCTGGCATTCACTGCGTGTCAAACGACTGCTCCCACCCCTAATGAGGTCAATTATCCAGTCGAACTCGAGCGGATTGTTGAACCCTCAAGTATTAGCCTTCAAGCCACGGCAGCCGAAAATATCGGGCTTGTCAACGGTTTTATGGGGGGCAGCCTCTCGAGCTTCTTGTACATCAGAAACTATCAGAGCAACCTTTACCCAGAACTCGATTGGACAACCGATTACTGCTCGAATTCACCCGATTCTGGACCTGGCTTTAACTTCAAGAATGCCTGCACCCGCCATGACTTTGGCTACCGCAATTACAAACGCTTTGGCGTTTTTAACACTGGCGGCAAAGATTACGCAGATTATATTTTTTACAACGACATGAAAGCCGACTGTGCCGCACGAAGTTGGTATCAACGCCCAACCTGTTACAGCTTGGCGTGGACGTACTATCAAGCCGTTAAAAACTTTGGCAGTTAAGTTTCTCGAGCTTCAAGTTAAGACGCTTCACCGATCATAGTGGAGCGTTTTTTCAATCTCGAGTTAAATTGGTTTCATGACCCCGCCCTCCTCTACCGAAAGCATCAATCAAGCCACCACAAACCTTGATCTTCTCGAGCCAAACGAATTGGTATTAACTTTTATTGAAGATCAATTTAACGCCGTGCAAGCCGTCAAAAATGCCGCCCCAGAAATTGCTCGAGCCGTAGAACTTGCGGTTTCACGGCTCGAGCTAGGCGGGCGCTTGATTTACGCCGGGGCTGGCACGAGTGGAAGACTGGCGTTTCTCGATGCCGCCGAATTGATCCCGACGTTCTCCTGGTCTAAATCTCGAGCGCTGGTGGCGATGGCTGGCGGCAGTCAAGCCGTCTTTAACGCAGTCGAAGGCGCAGAGGACAATTTTGACCAAGGACGGAGTGATGTTCTGGCACTCGAGCCGAACAACAACGATGTGGTAATCGCCATTGCCGCCAGTGGCACAACACCTTACGCCCTCGGCGCACTCGAGGCTGCAAAAGATGTTGGTGCTTTACGAATCGGCATCAGTAACAACCCGAACACCCCGATTCTCGAGCAAGCCGAAATCGGAATTTTGCTCGAGACAGGGGCAGAAGTGATTTCGGGCAGCACCAGATTGAAAGCTGGAACGGCGCAGAAAATTGCCCTCAACACCTTCTCCTCGAGCGTCATGGTCAGGCTTCACAAGGTTTACGGCAACCTGATGGTCGATTTGCAGGCGACCAACATCAAACTGGTCAAACGCGCCGTTCGCCTGACCGTGCTTGCCACCAACAAAACCGAAACCCAAGCCACCAGCGCCCTCGAGAATTGCGAATATCACATCAAAACCGCCATCGTGATGCTCGAGCGAAACTTGAATGTTGAGGATGCCAAAACGCTACTCGAGCGGCATCAAGGCAACGTTCGCGCCTGCCTGATTCGGTAGGGTGCGCCTCGCGCACCGTTTGCCAATCCGAGGGTGCGCCACTTTTTTGCTTCAAAAATATGAGTTCATCAGCCTTCCACCCGAATTCGGTTAGACTCATCCGTCTCGAGGGAAACTCGGGATTTTTTCAGGGGTTTTCATGGACATTATTAACGCCATTATTTTGGGCATTGTTGAGGGTTTAACCGAATTTCTACCGATTTCCTCGAGCGGACATTTGATCGTAGCCGAAAGCTTATTGGGTTTTAAAGACACCGCCGAAGTGTTTACCGTGGTAATTCAAATGGGCGCAATTCTGGCAGTCATCTGGTACTACCGCAACGACCTGATCAAACGAATTTTGGGACTCTCGAGCGCCACCATGCAACGCTTCTGGTTGAACATTATTATTGCCTCAATTCCTGCTGGTGTGCTCGGGTTACTTTTTAACAAACAAATTGAGAGCTTAATGTTTCATCCCATCCCTGTCGCCATTGCCTTGATTGTCGGTGGCATCATTTTATGGATTCTAGAATCACGCCCAAGCAACCACACGCAAACCACCGAACTGGCAGATGTCGATGCTGTCACACCAATGCAAGCGGTTTGGATTGGTGTCGCTCAGATTTTTGCCCTTGTTTTTCCAGGCACGTCCCGTTCAGGTTCGACCATCGTCGGCGGAATGCTGACTGGCTTAAACCGCGCCACCGCCACCGCCTTCAGTTTTTACCTTGGAATGCCGATCTTGGTACTCGCCAGCCTTTACAAGCTCTACAAAGCTCGAGATACCCTCTCGAGCAGCGTTCCTGGTGGTACGGTTGCGCTGCTGGTCGGAACAGTTGTGTCTTTTGTGTCAGCACTCGTGGTGGTTGGGTGGTTACTCAATTACGTCTCGAGAAACAATTTTAAACCTTTCGCCATTTACCGCATTGTGCTGGGCGTGATTATTTTAATTTTGGTGGCGACAGGAGTCATGCAAAACGCTTAGAAACTAAAATGTTAAATCTCGAGTATACTTGAAAAATATTATCAAAAATGATAATATTTTTTGTTGCTCAGAGCGAAATAATTAAGGGGAAACGTGAAACTCCACGAAGCACAACGCATACTTCGAGAATTAGGCTTTGAAATTGACAGGCAATTGGGAACAAGTCATCAAATATGGAAACGTGGTAATGAAATGTTTGTTCTGGCAGTACACAAAGGAAAAGAACTGAAAAAAGGTGCAGAGAACAAAATTCGCAAATTAAAGTAAAACCGCTCCCTCGAGCAAATTAAAGATTGGACACCCATGAAATACCTCTGCCTTCTTAACCTCGAAACAAACGGCTACAGCGCCACAGTCGCAGATTTTGCTAATAACATCATTGCTAGTGCTGACACCAAAGAAAAAATTATTCAATTGACTCGAGAAGCACTCGCCATTTACCTGCAAGAAATGAATGAAACCCCCGCTCCGAAACACTTCAAACTCGAGGATGTAAGCCAGGAAATACTCGAGGATTTTGACCAGCCAGAAGCCATTTTGATTGAACCAATGCCGATGAATCCTGTCAGTCTCGAGGTTGAAAGGATTATCGAACGCAGTGATTTAACCCTTGCCGTACTTGCAATACGCATGGGAACAAGCCCCGCCGCGTTGGTACGCATGAAAAACCCGTTTTACTGGGGACAAAGTTTGGAAACACTTCGCAAACTGGCAGATGCAACCAACACAAAGCTCGAGGTACATTTTAAAATGCAGCGTAAAGCGTCAACGGTTTTAACCACGGTCTGACCTGTTTTAATGGTCATGAGTAACACGTAAACTGGAACTCGAGAATCCAATCCCGCGTAAGGTGAAATATGAACCTTGTTGAAGAACTCCAAAAACTCGAGCAATTGCACAAAAATGCTTCACTCACCGATGAAGAATTTTCAAAAGCAAAAACCGTGTTGCTCTCGAATTCGCCAAACTCAAGTTCAGATTTAGCATCTATCAAGGGTTTTATTGATAAAGAAACCAAACTCACAAAACTTGATCTTGAATGGAAAACTAAAGAACAAAATTTCCAAACCAAAAAACGTGCAATGCTGCGACCATTCATGCCTTGGGCAGTTGCACTTGGATTGGCTGGAGGAATTTCTGCTTGGAATTTTGTCAACGGGATTGTTGAGCAAGAAGAACCAATACTTGGTCAACCCCAAAATATAGATCTACTAAAAAGTGGGCAAACTGGGTTTTTGATTTTAACTATTTTGCTGCTCGTCGCAACAATCTGGATATTTATTCGTCACTCAAAGCGCATGAACGAAACTGATGTTGTTTACAAAAATGCGCTTAAAAATTATCAAATCAAACGCGATCAAATCCTGAACAGTTAAACTCGAGTTTACTTGGTGGGTTTCAACCGTTCGCTCGAGTCAATAATGATCGTCACAGGACCATCGTTCACCAGACTGACTTTCATTTCGGTTTGAAAAATCCCCGTTTGCACCTCGAGATTTTCGTTGCGCAGTATTTCACAAAAGGTTTTGTACAATCGGTTGCCATCGTCTGGCGCGGCGGCTTGCGAAAACCCTGGACGGTTGCCGTCTCGAGTGTCGGCATACAGCGTAAATTGACTGACGGCAAGAACCGCGCCGTTCACTTGCTCGAGTGCCAAATTCATTTTTCCAGCCTCGTCGTTGAAAATCCGTAACTTGGCGATTTTTCGTGCCAGGTACGCGGCATCGTCCGCCGTGTCGCCACGTTTGACGCCCAGCAAGACCAGAAAACCGCGTTCGATTGCTCCAACAATTTTGCCCTCAACCGTCACACTGGCGCTCGAGACGCGCTGAATCACGGTTTTCATGATGGTGTTTGCAACCCGAGTTTGAGCGAATGAATGCCTTCTGTCAGCGCATTTGCTTCCTCAGCATCCAAATTCCCACGGGTTTTTTGTGCCAGCACCTCGAGAATCCGAAGGCTGCGCTCGGCGGTTTCGCGGCGTTGCACGCCATCGCGCTCGAGACGACCCGAGAGCACATTTAAATTGCCCAGTGCGGCTTCGCCCGTGGCGGTAAGAGACTGAATCAAACCAAGAAAATCAGAATTCGACATACCCTAGAATAACGCTGTTTGCTCCACCTCGAGCTTGATGTCTGGTTTCGCGCCCAAAAGCTCGAGTTCTGCTTTGAGGGTTTTGATGTCCTGCCAGGTTAGCCATTTTGGACCGCCCGTGGTTCTGACTGGGTTGCGCAGCAAATACGCGGGGTGAAACATCGGAAAAATCTTGATCGGGGCGCTCAGTTTCTTAAATTCACCCCAGACCCCACGGGTTTTGGTGATGCCCAAACTGGTGCCCGTCGCCCATTGCGTCGGCACATTGCCCAAAGTCACAATGATCTGTGGACGAATCAATTGAATCTGCTCGAGCAACCAATGTTCGCAAGCTGCTATCTCGTCTGTTTCTGGGTTGCGGTTGCCAGGGGGACGGCATTTGACGATATTGGCAATGTAAACAGACTCTCGAGGAATCTGAACGGCAGCCAAGATTTGATCGAGCAATTGCCCCGCACGCCCGACGAACGGACGCCCCGTTTTGTCCTCGTCCTCGCCAGGACCTTCGCCAATAATCATCAGTTGCGCTTCGGGATTGCCTTCGCCAAACACCACATTTTTGCGGGTTGCTGCGAGTTTGCAAGTCGTGCAACTCGAGCAAACAGTGCCAAGATTCTCGAGGTCAGTCATGAATTGATTTTACTTCCGATACGCCCAACTGGTAAACCGCGTCTCGAGCAAGGCAACCGCGTAGAAGCCAACACCGATTGCCACAATTGTTATCAGTCGAGCGTAAACCAAAGGCACTTGTAAGCTCCAGCTTGCCGAGATCATCAAATAGCCGATTCCGGCATTGGAAGCACTGATTTCGGAGATCACGCCCCAACGAACGCGAGTATTCCAGTCATGATAAAAACCTGGTGGTTTGTGGCGTTATGCTTTGCATCTGATAGATTTCATACCTTAGCGTCCGTGAACGTTCATGAATTCGTTCCAAAACCCCTTAAACTCGAGGTATGGCGTTTATTTTAAGTTCTGAGAATCTCAAAGCCACCGATGCCGCCGCAATCAATGCTGGTATCCCACTCGAGGTGTTGGTCGAAGCCGCAGGTCGAGCGGTAGCGGATGCCATCAAACGAGTTTGCCCAGAGGGCGCACATGTTGTGGTGGTCTGCGGCAAAGGCTTAAATGGAGCCGACGGTTTTGCTTGCGCCAGGTGGCTGTGCCTGTACGGCTTTGAAGTGATAATTTTGCATGTCCCACTCCGGAGCGCCAGCGAAATCGTCAGAACTTTTGCTCGAGCCACCATCAGTTTTTGTACAGTGTTTGCGATTGAAGATCACCTTCAGTCACTCGAGAATGCTGAAATCATTGTTGACGCTTTGTTGGGCGTTGGGTTTCAACCACCGCTCAGAACCCTCGAGCAGAGCATCGTTCAAAAGATCAACCTGTCAAAAGCCAAAGTTTGGGCGATTGACTTGCCCTCGGGCATGGTTGCAAACTTTCCGCAAATTCTGACCGAAGATGTGGTTCATGCCGACCACACCGTGACCTTTA
This sequence comes from Deinococcales bacterium, assembly GCA_031364625.1. Taxonomy (GTDB): domain Bacteria; phylum Deinococcota; class Deinococci; order Deinococcales; family JAAFIG01; genus JANXTZ01. Next base: position 9,163 of record JANLWR010000228.1, read on the forward strand.
CAGGTTTTAAACCAGCCTTGTTGTTCAACCCAACTCGAGAAATCGCAGGTCAAATTGAATTGGTCAATCCTGGAATTCCAAAAGCTTTAATTGAGCACATTGGCAAAATTGCAGAAGTTTCAAAACTCAAAGAGGACGCCAGAATCATCACCTCTCGAAGGTTTGATGCCCACAAAGGAACTTCGGGACGCGTGTTTATTTTGGGCGGTTTAGAACAGTATCCTGGCGCTCCAGCCCTTGCCGCTCGAGGGGCATTTCGGGCTGGCGCAGGTTTGGTGACGGTGGTTGCACCCGTCAATGCAGGACTTCAAGCCCCAGTCGAAGCCACAAGGCACAACATTACAGCCTGGAACACCTCCGAACTCGGGTTTTTAAGGCTCGAGCGAATGGAGGCACTGGCATTTGGCATGGGCGTAGGCAAGTTTGAGCCTGACCTCCTCGAGTTGCTGTTGTCGCTCGGGCGTCCTTTGGTGCTCGATGCCGACGCCCTGCAACCCTGGTTGCTGCCGATGCTGCAAAGTGTACCTGACTCGCATCCTGGCGTCATCATCAGCCCACACCCTGGCGAGGCGGCGCGGATGCTCGAGACGACGGTACTCGAGATTTCCAAAAATTCGCTGGAATCGGCTCGAGCTTTGGCAACATCAACTCGAGCTGTGGTGATCCTCAAAGGCGGACCCACAGTGGTTGCGTCACAAACCACGCTCTGGGTCAACTCGAGTGGCAACCCTGGCATGGCAACGGGCGGCATGGGCGACGTGCTCTCGGGGGTTCTGGCAGCCCTGATTGCACAGTCACCTCGAGATACGTCACTCGAAACCATTGCCCAACTTGGGGTTTACCTTCACGGAAAAGCTGGCGATCTTGCCGCAACCAACAAAGACCTTGGTTTGCTGGCGTCCGAAGTTGCGGACTTGATTCCAATTGCGCTGAAGCACTTGCGCTAAAAAACCCTTGCTCGAGACACCTTTAGCTGCTATACTCCCGCCTGTTGAAGCTTGAGGTTGCATGGCTGCTGGCTCAAAGGACAACAAGACCGAACACGATCTCGAGCACGTGTTCGACCCTTAATACCCGACTCGAGGAGAAAAGAATGGTTAAGATTCGTCTTTCGCGTTACGGCAACACCCACAACCCGCATTACCGTTTGGTCGTCGTTGACGCCCGTCAAAAACGCGATGGCGGTTACCTCGAGAACTTGGGTCATTACGACCCTCGTAAAAAAGTCGAGAACTTCCTGGTCGTGGACGTAGACCGCGCCAAGCACTGGTTGGGCGTTGGAGCGCAACCATCGGACACCGCACGTCGTTTGCTCAAGCAAGCAGGCGTGTACCGCAAAGAGGCTTAAAACGCTTCAGAACCTCAACCCCTCGCAGGAAAGTTGTGCGAGGGGTTAAACTATGCCATGACCAAAGCATCTCAGGAGTGCAAATGACCTTAGATTTGATTGAATACCTTGCCAAAAAAGTCGTCGATCAACCCGAAAGTGTTCGTGTGGAACAAACTGGCGAGCGCGAAGTGACCTATATGATTCACGTCGCTCCAGGCGAAGAGGGACGCATTATTGGACGCAACGGACGCGTGATTCAAGCGATCCGCACCGTTGCCCGAGCCGCCGCCGGACCAAGGGAGCGCGTGCAAGTCGATGTCGCAGGAGGCTCGAGCCGAACCGACCAGAACTCGAGCGACGAACAACAAGGCGAATAAATCACTCAAACACAGTGAAGGGCGGGCTTGGCTCGCCTTTTTCAGTTTAGAAACCATGGATACCATGATCCCAGAAGAACTCATCAAAATAGCGTTAATTGGACAAACCCACGCCCTCAAAGGCGCGTTCAAGCTTCGCGCTGTCGAAAACCCAAATCAAATCCTCAAACTGACACGCGTGTACGTTGCCACCCGAGGCTGGTTTGTGGTTAAAAAACTCGAGCTGCACGACACCACACCAATCCTGCAATTGGTTGGAATCTCGAGTTTGGAATTGGCTTCCAAACTGATCGGACTCGAACTGTACGCCCACGAAAACGAATTGCCACTCGAGGAAGACGCTTTTTATTATCATGATTTGGTCGGTTGCAAAGTCATAGACCAAAATAAGCTCGCGATTGGGGTTGTTAAAGACGTACTGGACACCGGAATTCAAGATTTGCTGGTGATTGCCAGGGACGGCAAAGACTACCTTGTGCCAGTGCAAGCGCCTTACGTCAGAGTCTTAACAAACCTCATTGAGATCGATGTTTTTCCTGGTTTACTGGACGATTCTGACGCTAAATAGTGCTCGAGAATCCTGTGCTGGACGGAACATAAATACCATTTAATACGTTTCACACTGTTCGGGTGATACGATTTACATGCTCTGAGTGAGCGGTAAGGTTTTCGTAAGAAACAGGAGGAAAGTATGAATATTTTTAAGTACGGCTTGTTCGCATTGCTTGCGGCAGGTTTGACAGCTTGTCCGAACCCACCAAAAGCAACGACTGTTGTGGTTGCTGGTCCAGCCAGTTTGCAAAATGGTGCTGCGCCAGCCGCTTACAATGCCACTTTTGATCCAGCCAGCACTTCAGGAAGCGTTCAATGGACACTGAATCCGACATCAGGTGTTGGAACGTTGAGCGCAAGTACAAGCACAATTGCTGGTGGCGTAGCAACTGTAAATTTCACACCTCCAGCAACAGTTGCAACCGCAACGCAAGTCGAAGTTATTGCAACACTTCAAGGTTCTAGCCCAGTTGTTACAAATAAATTTGCTGTCACTGTTAATCCAACAGCGTCACAAGGTATTACAGTCACAGGTAAGGTTTGGAAATGGAATAACAAACCATTTGGAGGCTTGTCTGTCACAATTACCGATAGCAGTGGTAACAAACCAGAAGTCACCACCGCAAACGATGGTAGCTTTAGCGTTTCAAATGTTATTACTCCTTATAAGATTTCGGTTGTTCCTGCCCAAGCAACAGAGGTTCTACCGATTTCGTATGATCGTATGACCTCTGCAAGTCCGCAAGTAGTTATGGCAAAAGTTGCTTACACAACAGGTGTTGGCGGTGGTTTGCCAGGTTTTGAAAACGAATGCTCCCCTACCCGTAATCCCGCAAAAATAATTGCTACCCTTGACCAAGCAGTTGCTGGCGCAAGCGAAGGGCGTTTCTACTTTGTCGGCGAAGGCATTAGCTTCCGTCCGTTGGAATCCTCTGCTCGGTCAACCCTCATGCCTGCTGGTCAACTTACAAGAACTTTTGACGTTCCATTTGACCAGAACTTTTGTAAACTCCAAATTATTGGTAAATTGATCTACATCGAGCGCAACCTGGTTGCTGGTGGAAATGGTTCTGTAACCAAGATTGCTTCACGTAATGTAACAGTAACAACTGGTAACACATATTGTGGTGATGATCTTGCATCGGGAACTTGCCCCGTAGGCACACAACCTACCTCAAAACTGAGTGTCATCACGCGTGCTGGTTCACGTATTCGTGGCAAGATTTTCTGGCCACAAGGCGTTAACCAAGCAACTGCAATTGCTTCATTGCGTTTTTCAAACAACGAAACAACTGACGTACCTGCATACGTTCAAATTGATCAAAAAGTCATTACACGCACGGCTGCATCTGATGATTACGAACTCGCAGTGGTTGATTTTGCCGATGAAGGATTAGATTACCGCGCAAGTGGTGTTGCACAAGATGTTTCTGGTACACAATTCCAGTGGTATCACTCAGACCGAATTGCGGCAAATGCTCAAAACGTTGCATTACCTGTTTCGAGCCTTGGTGAAACACAAACACCTGATGGTGATTTTACCCAAACCGAATTTGGTGGACGTGGAACTCAATTCACACAAGGTCAAGTCAGTTCATCCGAAGGTGCAACTTCTAATAACAGTAACTTCTACTTCCGTTACTATCAAAACCCAGGTCTTTCAAAATATTGGCTTGGTGGAACTCCATTGCAAACTATGAGCCTTTCAGAAGGTTTACGTTTGCCTGCCGTTGTTGCGCTCAATGAACGTTTTGATTGGCAAGCTGTTAATGCGCTTTCACTCCGTGATGCAAATGCAACCAACGGCAGTGACATCGTCACAAGCACAAACTCTGGTGCAAGCCGTCCATATGGTGTTCTCCGTAACCTTTACGGAATCAATGCACTTTTCGAACCTGACCTGATTAAGTTTGGTTCTATCAACCTCAAGAAAACTTGCTTTGCTGTAATTACTGGCACGCCACGCTGCTAACAACCAAATCACGAATCTCGAGCTTCAGAATATTCTGAAGCTCGAGTTTTTTATGTCCCCAATTGCTAAAAGTTTCTCGAGTGTCACTGTGTTTTGATTTCTCGAGTTAGGTTTCAAGCTTTGCAAAAACAAACTTTTGTGGCACAATTACCTCATGAGTTTACTCGAGTTACAACAC
>JANLWR010000251.1:0-2267 GCA_031364625.1 Deinococcales bacterium
TTTGGGTTTGAATGCCGACTTGAACATGCTGCTCTGCTCGCCCGTAGACCGCCGCAAGGCGTTAAGCCTGGGCTGATCGGGCTTGGCACGCTGATCAGTGGTGCTCGGGTGGCGCAGGCGGCTGCCGCGTGTGTGGCAAAAATTCCCAGTGAAACAGGTGGTCCTTACCCCGCCGATGGTACGGGGTCGGCAAAACTGAATGCCCTGAAAAAATCGGGCATTGTTCGCAGCGATATCCGCAGCAGTTTAAGCACCAAAAATGTGGCGGCTGGCGTACCGTTAACCATCGAACTGATCCTGGTCAACTCGAGCAAAAACTGTGCGCCCCTGGCGGGCTATGCGATTTACGCCTGGCACTGCACCCGCGAGGGTTTGTACTCGATGTACAGCAACGGTGTCACTAACGAAGATTTTTTGCGTGGCGTGCAAGCCACCGACAAGAATGGCAAAGTCAGTTTCAAATCGGTCTTCCCAGCCTGCTACGCCGGACGCTGGCCTCATGTGCATTTCGAGGTTTACCCAAGCCTTGCTAAAGCCACCACTTCGGCAAATCAAGTCCATACTTCGCAACTGGCATTGCCCGAAGATATTTGCAAGGTCGTGTACGCCACGACAGGTTACGAGCAAAGCGTTCGGAACTTATCAAAAATTTCTTTGGCAACCGATAACGTCTTCAGAGACGGTACAAGCCTGCAAATGGCAACCATCGCTGGCGATGCCAGCAAAGGCTATACTGCCACCCTGACCGTCGGCATTTGAGCTTCTTCAAAACTCGAGCCTCCATATTCAGAGGCTCGAGTTTTACTTTTTTTGCGCCACTAGAAAGTACACGCCGTCGGGGCGTTTGACCACAAACAACAACAACGTTTTGCCGTTGTCATCGTTTTTAAATTCTGATCGAACACGGGTTTCAGTGCCAACCACAACGCTCGAGTTTGAAACTTCAAAATAATTCGAGATGGCAAAACTTGTTTTGAGTTGGTTGACGTAATCGTCAGCCAATTTTTTGGCGAGACCTTTGGCAACATACAATTGAAAATTGGTGTATTTTGCCGTGTCGGGCAGCAACGCCGCAAATTGCACTGCGTACTTTGGATTCGAGACGAATGAACTGCCTTGCGGCAAGCTGATGCTTGGGTCGAGGGCGCTCGAGATGGTGGCAACCACGACCATCTCTGCCGCCGTTTGCGCACTGGCGACAGAATTGAAGAACAAAACCAGCAACAATAAACTGAACAGTTTCAAAAGCGTTTTCATCGGTTCAGTATGCCCCTAAAAACTCGAGGTGGCTGGTCATTTTGCCAGTTGCATCGCCACCATTTTGGCTTGCCCCCAGTGGTAGGCAATGTGCCGTATCTGCCCAACAATCATGCTCATGACCTCGCGTTCGCCAGTCGGCGTGGGTACTTTCGCCTCGAGCTGAGCTGGCTTGGCATCACGTACCGTTTGCACCCCACGTTCAAATTCGGCTGTCACAAACTCGAGAATCTTGGCTTTGCCGTCGGTGATGCTGACAGGACTGATCCCAAAAACTGCCAATTGCCAGGGTTTGTCCTCCCAGCCCAAATAGGCAAAACGGGTGTCAATACCCACACCCTCGAGACCAGGCGATACGAGCACCCGATTCCAATCGGCGGTGTGCAGGGCGTGCCAGGCGACGCTGTGACCGCCTGCGGGCGGATCGCTGAAAAAGTGTTCTTCGGGCGTGTCGGTTAAAGCCTTCAGAAAAGACTTGGCATGATTCTCGAGTTGATTTGCCGCGAAAGTTTGAGCGTTCATGATTGGATAAGCTTACACTGCCAAAGCAGAGACGTTTCGGGTTATTGAACTCGAATCCAGTCCAACTCGAGCTTAAAATTTTCAGCCCGTCCGTTTCCAACAATCAAGCCAAAACTCCGAATGTTGCTCGGGTCGAGTTTCGCAGCACGAATTGGTTCGCCGCGCAACGTGGCTTGCATGGTGTTAAATGGAATACTAACCTCGAGCCATGTCCCCAATTTGGTCTTAAAACCAGTTTGATACATGGTTTTACGGGTCACGACTTGGAAACTGTAGCGTTTGCCATCACCACGTACCCGTAAGCGAATCCCTGAGAATTGACGCAAATTGTACTGCTTTGCGCTGGAACGGAATCCTGCGAACCCCCCACCATTCTCGAGCCGCACCCGCCCAGAGAACACCAGCACGCCATTGCGAAGTTGTACCCGACTGCTCGAAATACCACCCATCACGGTGTCGTTACGTGGAAACCAAGTGGTTTCGTTTGG
>JANLWR010000254.1:0-3687 GCA_031364625.1 Deinococcales bacterium
TCCCAAAAAGTTGGGCGGGTAAACCCGTCAACGTGCGTTTCAGGGTTGGTGGTGAGGGAAAACTGAGTGTCAACGGACGTTTGATCGGCGGCTTAAATCCGTTTCACACCGAGCATAGAATCCTCGAGAAAGCAGGAGGCAATGAAGTCTTGCATTTTGAAATTGAAGCCGTGCCAAAGGGTTTGTTTGGTTCACCCAACTTAAAGCCCCAACTTGAAGAGGCGAGCCTGGTGCTGCCCGACCTCGAGCTTCGCGGGTTTGTTGAAGATTTAAGCGCCGCCCATGACGCGGCAGAACACCTCCTGAAAAATGCTCGCGCCGAAATCGCAGTTTTGATTTGCAGGGCAATCGAATCGGCGCTGCTGCACCTCGAGTTGCCACGTTCGCCTTCAGAAAATTATCTGGCGCGAATTGTCAAAGACCCTCGAGCGGCAAACATGCTGGCTTCGATCTGGGACGAATGGCATTTTAATGCCGCACCACTCGAATTGCCTGCCAAAGTGCGCGTTCAGTTTGCGGCACGGCGCAAGGCGTTTGCGGCGGCAATCAATGCCCTCAAGCGGCGTTACCCGAGCGAGGGGCAGCTTTTTGTCAGTGGACATGCGCATATTGATCTGGCGTGGCTCTGGACCTTTGAAGAAACCCGCCGCAAGATTCGGCGTACCTTTGGCACGATGCTGTCCCTGATGGATCGTTACCCCAATTTTCACTTTAACCAGTCCAGCGCCCAAGCCTACGCGTTTGTCGAACAGGACGACCCAGAACTGTTTAAGCGCATTCAGGCGAGGGTCAAAGAGGGGCGCTGGGACTTGGTGGGTGGCATGTGGGTCGAACCCGATGGCAATCTTCTTTCGGGCGAATCCTGGGCGCGACAACTTCTTTACGGGCAGCGTTATTTTCGGGCAAAATTCAATCAGACCGTCAAGGTGTGCTGGTTGCCCGACACCTTCGGGTACAGCGCCAACCTGCCGCAAATTTTGCGCCAAGGCGGAATCGAATGGTTTTTTACCACCAAACTCAACTGGAACGAAACCAATAAATTTCCGTACGACCTGTACCAGTGGGAGGGGATTGATGGATCGAGGGTGATTGCCCATAGTTTCCTCAACCCTGGGCAGGGTTACAACGGCAACATTGCGGCGCTCGACTTGCTCGGGACCTGGAAGAATTTTAAGGGCAAACAACAATCCGAGACCTCCCTGTTCAGCTTTGGCTGGGGCGACGGCGGCGGTGGTCCAACCGAAGAGATGCTCGAGCGCTACGAGCGCCTCAAAGACTTTCCTGGTCTGCCCAAACTCGAGACTGGACGGGTGCAAGAGCTTTACCAGCGTTTTGAAAAAGAGGTCGCGGCTGGAACTGAGTTACCGGTTTGGATGGGCGAACAATACCTCGAGCTTCACCGTGGCACGTACACCACCCAAGCCAAAACCAAATGGTTTCACCGTCGGCTCGAACATACGCTGAACGAGGCTGAGAGCGCCAACACGCTGGCTTGGAAGCTGCTTGGGGCAACCTACCCTCAAGACGATTTCTACCAGGCTTGGACGACCTTGCTGCGTCACCAGTTTCACGATGTGTTGCCAGGCTCGAGCGTGCGGGCGGTTTACGATGCCGCCCACCGCGACCTCGAGTCAACCCTGAAAACCGTCGAGAACTTGCGCGATCAAGCCCTCAAAACATTAAGCAGCAACATCAAACTCGAGACAAGCAACGCCGCGACACAAGTGGTGATTTGGAATTTAACCCTCAATCGACGTGTGCTGCGGTTGCAAATGCCCAGACCTACCAAAGGCGCATTTCGTTTGCTGACCCCAGACGGACTCGAGGTTGGTTATCAAGAACTCGAGGATCAGATTGTGGTTTCCGACTCGAGCTTGACCGTGCCAAGCATGGGTTATCTGGCGCTGGCGGTCGTGGCAGGCACACCGCAAAAAACCGAGAGCGCCCTAAAAGCCAGCGCCACCACGCTCGAGAACGAGCACCTGAGCATCAAGATTGCCAGTGACGGCACACTGCAATCTATTTTTGACAAAACCGCCGCTCGAGAAACCCTGGCAGGACGCGGCAACCAAATCTGGGCGTACACCGACATTCCACGCGAATGGGACGCCTGGGAGATCGACGCAAAATACGATCAGGACGGCGTGGAATTGCTGGCAACCAGCAAACCGAGACTCGAATATCAAGGCTCGCTCGAGGCTTGTATTTTGGTTGAACGGCGCTTTGAAAACGCCGTAATCGAACAGCGTTACCGCCTTCGTGCAGGCTCGAGACGGCTCGAGATTGAAACCCATGTTCGTTGGCAGGGAAGGCGCACCCTGCTTCGCGCACTCTTTCCGCTCGAGATTCGATCACACGAAGCCTGGTTTGAAACCGCTTACGGCGCGGTCTCCCGTCCAACGCACCGCAACACCAGTTGGGACGCGGCACGGTTTGAGGTGAACGCCCATCGCTGGGCAGATTTGTCCGAGGCGGGCTACGGCGTGAGCCTTTTGAACGACGGCAAATACGGTCACAGCATTCACAAAAACCTGATGGGCTTAACCCTGCTGCGCTCACCGATCTATCCAGACCCACTTGCCGAAGAGGGCGAGCACCACTTCAGCTACGCCATTTACCCACACCAGGGCGACTGGCGCGGGGAGACCACCCTCGAGGCTCAGGACTTGAACGCGCCGTTAAAAGCCTGTGTCGTCCCCAGCTCAAAAGGCAAATGGGCAGCCAGTCAAAGCTTTGTGCAACTGAGCGGACACGGTTTGCAACTCTCGAGCTTCAAAAAAGCTGAGGAGGGTGACGAAATTGTGCTGCGGGTTTACGAAGCGCTGGGTGGGCGCGGCAACGCCAAACTGAGCACAGAACTCGGCATCAAAAAAGCTTTCAACATCAACTTTCTCGAGGAAGGCAGCAGCAAAACCAAATCAAACGCGGCTGGATTCGAGTTTGAGTACACGCCATTCTCGGTCAGCAGCCTCAAACTTGGTTAAGCCTTAGAAAGGAAACCCACATGGAGCAAGTGCGGATTGGTGTGATCGGTTGCGGCGGCATGTCAAGGCATCACGGCAAGATTTTTCGCTCGAGCGTTCCCGAGGCACGCATTGTTGCCCTTAGTGAACCCGATGCGACAAACCTCGAAAGTTACCTTCAGGATGTTTTTCCCGATAAGCAAGACCTGCCAAGCACGTATAAAGATCATAAAACGATGCTCGAGCACGAAAAACTCGATGGCGTGTTGATCGTCAGCCCACACGCTTACCACTACCAGCAGACCCTGGATGTCATGAATGCCGGCGCTCATGTGCTGCTCGAGAAACCGATGGTCATCAACACACCCGACGCGCTGGATTTGATCGCGCAAGCCAGTGCCAAAAACAAAGTGATTTCAGTGGCGTTCCCAGGTCCGTTCAGTCCAGAATTTCAATTTATTCGGCAATTGATCGCAGACGGCACACTGGGCGAAATTTACCTGGTGACTGGCGTTTGCGCTCAACCCTGGATCAAACCCGTTGGCGGAACATGGCGCACCGACCCCGCACTCTCGGGTGGTGGCAACTTGTACGACAGTGGCGCACACATGTTTAACGCCATGTTCTACCTCACCAACCTTTCGGCGCTCGAGGTTTTTGCGTTTGTGGACAACAAGGGTCACGACGTTGATGTGATCGCCAGCGTTTCGCTGCGTTTAAGCGG
>JANLWR010000259.1:0-3593 GCA_031364625.1 Deinococcales bacterium
AACCTGTCGCGCAAGGTGTTGATGCGCGTCTCGAGGTCGCTTTTGGCTTGGGCGCGTTTGCGGGGCAGGATAAACAAACCCAAACTGGCGGCGGCAAGCCCCACCAGAATGCCCGTGAAATCGAGCAGGAAGCTTCCCAAGACCGATGCGAGCAACGCTCCGAGTCCCAAACCCCCAACGCCCGCCACGCCCGATTGGAGGATGGCGGTTTGGGCTTCGCCCGCCAGGCGTTTGCTGAACTCTTCGCGGTTAAAACCTTCAACCTCATTTTGCACCGAAGTGCCCAAAGTCTCGAGCAAAGCTCTGCGGTCGTAATCAAATTTTGCGCCGCGCAAAAGTGCCTCTCGAGTATCCCCATCCTGACTTTCGGTACTGACTCGAGCACTTAAGAACGCCATTGTTTCATCCCAGAATTTGTGATTGCGTGCCAGAAAACGGTCTATAATTTCGTTGACCCGCCGCTCGAGCTGCACGCCACTGTCGGCAATCACGGTTTTTTCAAACTCGAGGCGTATTTTGTCGGGGTTTAACAGGTCGAGGGTTTTGCGGAAGCGCAATTGATCGTCTAAAAAGAGTACACCACGTTTTTTCACGCCGTCCAAAATCGCGTCCAAGCCTTTGGTTTGGATATCCAAATCGGCACTTAAATCTTCTTGATGCGCCTTCAATTGTCGCTCGAGGTCGTTCAGCGTTTTGGTGTCGTCACCCAGAACCTCCAAACTGACCCGCGTACGTTCCCTGGCACGCTCGAGCAGCCTTGACGCGACCCCGAGCGGTGAAAGCAGTTTCAGTCTCGAGCGGTCACGTTCGCCCAAGACTTCGCGCAGGGTGTTTTGAAGTTGAGTAAACCCCTCATCGCCGCCCTGTTCGAAACGTTTGACGCTGACCATAAAAACTTGCGGCGCGACGCCCAAAACCTCTTTGGCGTTGCGGGTCACAAACACGCGCACCTCCTCGCGGTCAGATTCGTTCTCGAGCAAATCGACTTTGTTGACCACCATCAAAACCTTGCGCGACCAGGCTTTGGACAACTCGAGAAACTGGCGTTCGGATTCGGTAAACGGACGGTCGGCGCTGGTCAGAAACAAAACCAAATCCGCACGCGGCAAAAAACCTTCGGTCAGCGCCTGATGACGCCGAATGACCGCGTTCGTGCCTGGGGTGTCCACCAACGCCACACCCTCGAGAAACTGGTACGGCAACTCGCGGCGCGTCACGAACTCGTCGATGTTCAAACCTGGCGTTCCCTCGAGCACGTTGGTGTACGGCGCAGATTTATCGTGTTCACCGTGCACCAAAATACTAATTCTGTCTGTGGTTGGCGTGACGCCCTCCTCGAGCACATCTGCGCCCAAAAGCGCATTCAGCAAACTCGACTTGCCCGCGTTGAACTCGCCGACCACCACCAGCAAAAAACTTTCCTCGAGTCCGCGAAGTGCTGCACGGGTTTCCCTGGCATCCTCGGATGGTGCGCCGTCCCTGGCGAGCAGTTCGGTAATGTCATTTAACAATAAGCGCTCGGTTGCCAAGGTTTGGAGCACTTGAGGTTGAACGAAATTCATGATGCCGTAGCGTACCACACGAAAGAAACCAAACTTGAGGCATTTTTGCATCAGGGTTTCTCATTGCCGTCTGTATCAAACCTGACAAAACACGAGCATGATCTTATTTATGGAAGTCTTGCCAACCAAACTGAATGTCCGTGAAACCATGCGCATCGTCTCTCGAGCCGAAATGTCATGCGGGATGCGTGGCTTGCAAGTGCAAATTAGCTTGGTGCTTGTCACCCGCAACAATCCAGAAGGCGCATCTCGAGCCGTGCAAGCTATTCGGGCGCAACATTTTCAGGACTGGGAATTGCTGGTCGTGGACGATGGTAACGGTTCTGGTGTCGAAGCCGCACTAAAGTTTGCTGACCCGCGCATCAAAGCTTTTCTCAACCCCGAACGCGGTTTATTAAAAGCCAGAAACGCGGGACTCGAGATGGCACTCTCAAACCGCGTGTTGTACCTGAATGACGATGAAGTCTGGGATGATTTATACCTCGAGCGTTGTTTTAATGCCGAGCAATTCATGCCCTCATGGTTGATTTCGGGCGTGGCACGTTCTCAAATGGGCAATTGATTCTCGAGGTACAAGGTTTGATTGTTTTGAAGAGCGTGAAATGTTTGCTCGAGTCTGCGGGCGGCTCTGGGAATTAAAAACTCAGACAACGTTTGAACATCCACAAAACGGTACGACTCGAGTTCTGAAGCTGGCAATTTGATGCTCAGTATTTGCGCATCACTCAAAATGCCACCATCAAAAACCCACATCAACGCTTCAGTGTAGTATTCGTTTTCACTGGTGTAATCCACCACCAATAAACGCCCAATATTAACCTCGAGATTGAGTTCTTCGCGCACCTCTCGAGCCACGCTGTCACGCGGGCTTTCGTTCACTTCCGTGACCCCGCCAGGAGTTTCCCAATGGGGTTTGTACGTGGGTTGCACAATCAAAATCTGATTGCTCGAGTTGCGAAACAAACAACCTGCCGCCATGCGTTTTTTGGGTAAAGTTGCCTGGTGTGCTTTTTGATTCATGGCTCGAGAATTTCACGCCAACATGAGCTACCATGAGACGTTGATATACCTCGAGACAGTTCACAAGTCTTTACCAAATTTTTGCCAAGTCCTTTTAGTCTTAAATCTACGAGATAAAAAAGAATCTCGAGGAGGATTTATGCGAAAAAAATATTATCTTGTCTTGTCTGGTTTGTTTTGCGCAGGCGCGTTGACGCTGTTGGCTTCGCAGATACAGGCATCCGCCCAAACTCCCGTCGTCAAAACGGCAAGCGACGCCACCACGCAAAAAGTGGTCACGGCGGCGAACGCTTTTTTGCAAACGCTGAGTGCCGCCCAAAAAAGCAAAGTTCAATTTGCCTGGGGTGACAGCCAACAAAAATCCAAATGGTCAAATTTCCCCACGGGTATTTTTCAACGCAACGGCGTCAAACTTGGCGACCTGAGCAGCGCCCAGCAGACTGCGTTGTTTGCACTTTTGCAGGCGGTGCTCAGCAAAAAAGGTTATGAACAGATTTCTCAGGTCATGGACGGCGATGAAGTTCTCAAAACCTCCGAAAGCGGCGGCAACCTGCTTTTTGGTAAGGCTTTGTATTATGTTTCATTGATCGGTGCTCCGAGCACGACCAGTCCTTGGATTTTGCAATTCGGTGGGCATCACATGGCAATCAACGCGACAGTCGCAGGGGCAGACATCGTACTGACCCCAAGCCTGACGGGCGGTCAACCAACCAAGTACACTTTAAACGGCAAAACCGTGCAACCAATTGTTGCCGAACCCAACGACGCCTACAAGCTTCTGACCAGCCTGGACGCCGCACAACAAAAACAAGCCATCATCGGCTCGAAGTTTATTGATTTGGTGCTCGGACCTGGGCAGGACGGTAAAACCTTGCAAAATGAGGGGGTCAAAGGCTCGAGTTTAAACGCGGCGCAACAAGCCTTGCTGCTTGCCCTGATCGAAACCCGGGTGGGGCTGGTCAATGATGAGGACGCACGCGTTAAAATGAAGGAAATCAAAGCCAACCTTGC
>JANLWR010000323.1:0-3240 GCA_031364625.1 Deinococcales bacterium
GCAAGGTGCCCAAAATGCTGCACGAGGTTGCTGGACGTCCGCTCTTGGAGCACGTCATCAACGCCGCAAAAGCCTTAGCGCCCGAGAAAATTGTGGTGGTGACAGGTCACGGCGCGGATCAAATCGAAAATCATTTTGCCAAAGCGGGCGTGGTTTTCGCTCGGCAACACGAACAACTTGGTACGGCACACGCCTTCAGAATGGCGCAACCCGCCCTTGAAGGATTTGACGGCGAGATTGTCGTGCTGTACGGCGACACCCCGCTGATGCGTGCCCAAACCTTGCGCGGGGCACTCGAGCTTCACCGTTCAAACCAGGCGGGAATGACCGTGATCACTTCCGAACTCGAGAATCCCAAAGGTTACGGTCGGATTTTGCGCGACGGAAACGGCGAGGTCGTGCGGATTGTCGAACACAAGTCGGCAACCGAGGCGCAAAAACTGATTAAAGAATGGAACTCGGGCATGTACGTTTTCTCGAGCAAAGCCTTTACCCTGTCCGCAAAAATTGGCAACGACAACACCGCCAAAGAATTTTATTTGACCGACATCCTCGAGAAATACCGTCAAGTTGGCGACAAAGCTCTGGCATTCAAAATTAAGGACGCCGCCGAACTCGAGGGGGCAAATGACCGCGTGCAACTCGCGCAAGCCGACACGGTGTTGCGCAACCGCATTCGAGAACATTGGATGACGGAGGGTGTAACCCTGCGCGACCCAGCCAGCATTTACATTGATGACACCGTGACGCTCGAAGCCGACGTGATTATCGAACCTGGCGTCATCTTAAAGGGTCAAACCAGCATCGCCCGAGATTCGATCATTGGAGCTTACAGCGTCATTTCAGATTCGTTTCTGGCGAACAACGTGTCCGTCAAACCACACACCGTCCTCGAGAATGTCACCATGCACCAAGGCAGCGACGCGGGACCATTTGCGCGGCTTCGCGGCGGCGCAATCTTAGAGCGAGACGTGCATGTTGGCAATTTCGTCGAAATTAAAAACAGTCGGCTCGAGCAAGGCGCGAAGGCGGGTCATCTGGCGTACCTGGGCGATGCCCGAATCGGCGCGGAATCCAACATTGGCGCGGGAACAATTACCGCCAATTACGACGGCGTCAACAAACATCACACCGACATTGGCAGGGGCGTGTTTATCGGCAGCAACAGCACCATCATTGCGCCTCGAGTGATCGGCGACGGCGCATTTGTGGCTGGCGGCAGCACCATCAGCGACGACATTCCCGAGGGCGCAATTGCCATTGCCAGGGGCAGACAGCGCACGATAGAGGGTTGGGCAGAAAAATACTGGCGCAAGGCGCTCGAGGTCGTTAAACCAGGGAAATTGAAAGTCATTCGGGCTTGGCTCGAGAAAAAAGATCAAGCTTAAGTCAGCCCTCTGAAGTTCTCGCTCGAGTCCAGGCTGGCTCGAGCGTCAGGATTTGGGCATGGGCTGGGCAATCTGAATCGTGCGCCCCAGGCAAAAACCCTGTGCTGACCAAAAACTCGCGCACAATTTCGCCACCCGTAAAAACAAAAGTTTTTTTGAACAACCGCATCCAAGCCTCCAACTCGAGCGGATGGTGAAACTCGAGCCAAACCAAAAACGAACCGTGGTCGCGCTGTATCTCGAGGATTCGTTTGGCGTTGAAGACGGCTGCATTGATTTTTAAGCTGTTGCGAATGATACTGGCGTCTGCCATAAGCCGCGCAAAGTCTTCATCGTCAAAAGCCGCGACTCGCTCGAGGTTGAAGTTGGCGTAAGCCTTCTGAAAACCCTCACGTTTTTTCAAAATGGTTTCCCAAGACAAACCTGCCTGATTGATCTCGAGGATCAAACGCTCAAACAAACCGTCATCCGTTAAAATCGGAAAGCCATACTCGAGGTCGTGATACTGCGTGTGAACCACGTGCAAACGACCCGATCTGACGGCGGCACAGTAAGAATCGGACATGCCTTAAGTTTAACCGCCGTCACCTGTTTTCAAACCAAGCGACGGGAAAACCAACTTGCCACGAACGACTCGTGCAACGACCAATTGCGACTCGCCACGTGCCTGTCGTGCGCGAAGACCAAACGATCTTGCTCTACGCCATTTTGTCCAAGAAACTCGAGGTCGCTGATCGGCACAAGTTCGTCCTGCTCACCGTTGAGGCTTAACAATGGGGCGTGTCGCGTTGCTGGCAGCAAGCCCTGTGCAACCAAAGAAAGTTCTGAGAGTCGGGTCAGAAATTCTTGCGGCTCAACCCGAGGGTTAAGACCCATCACCTTCGAGAGCGCGATTCTGGCACCCATCGGCAAGGTCTGCGCCCATTCTGACTGAAAGGCGTGATGCACGGGTCCAGCGTTGTTGACCACTCCCAAAAGTTCTGGTCGCAGCAATGCCAGCTTGATCGCCCAGTGACCGCCGAAACTCAGACCGTAACATCCCATTCGCGTGCCGTCGATGTCCTTGTGCCGACCAACAGCATCCAAGACCGCCAGCAGCACCCGTTCCGCGTCTGGAGAGACAGGAATCGGGTTCTCGCCAGTGCCGGGCATGTCCACACTCAGGGTGGCGATGCCTTTTTTCAGTAGCGCCTCGCTCTGGGCATGAATCTCGAGGTCGCTCTTCCAAACATCAATCCCGCCCCAGATGGCGACGGCTGGAAAGCCCGTTTCCGATTGTCCTGGTGGCAGGCGCAGGTAGGCGGTGATCGTTGCGCCCTCGAAGGGAATCCTGAGCACTTCGATTGGGCAGGAAAAATGCCGAGCGGCTTTGAGGTACGCCTCAACGTGGCGACGGTATGCCTGTGCGCCGTCAGGATTGATGATGTGCGGGAAACGGGCGAAAAAATACCAGAACGACGCGAGCAAGAATTCGCGTTCTGCCGCCGCCCCGTCCCCTCGAGCCTCAGCCGCTTCGCCTAGCGCCATCGCCTCATCACCACGACGCATCAGGCTGGTCGCCCAGCCTGGGGTGGCTGGTCCTAAAAGCGCCCCCGCCTCTTGCACCGCCCGAACGAGTTGATCGCCATCGATGCCGAAATCGGCGAAACCAGGCAGGCGGGCGGCAATCTCGGCGGGAACACCCTCGATGCTGAGGTAGTAGTCCGGCGCGGCGGCGTACTTGGCGAAGTTTGTTGCGATGGGTCGTTGTGTCATCAATGGCGTCATGGTCAGTCTCCTTATGATCCGCCTCGGATTAAAAAATTGCCACCAAATCGCACGGTGCGAGCAGGTGCATTTCTTGTCCCCTGGC
>JANLWR010000434.1:0-14859 GCA_031364625.1 Deinococcales bacterium
GTTCACGGCATCATCGGCGACACCGAAGGCATGGTCAAATGTGTCAACTCGGCATTCTTCAAACCCACACAAGCTTACGATTTGGTGCTGAGCTTTGATTATGAAAGCATCAACGACGGCATCCTCAAGAACGCCACCGACTTGAAAGTTGCACTCGAGAAAGCTGGACTAAACGCAAACAATGGCAAGCATTTGGATGTGGTCGCGCACTCGATGGGCGGTTTGATCTCGAGGTACTTTATCGAATTGCTGGGCGGCAACAAAGTTATCAACAAACTGGTGATGCTTGGCACACCAAACGCGGGTTCGCCGTGGGCAACCGTACAGGCAATGGTCACCACTGCCGTCGGCGTTGGGATGAATATGCTTGGCACGGTGGCGTTGCCGATTCGGCTGCTGGCTGGACTGATTGGCATGATCGAAAAAGTCGATCAAAACCTGGACGAAATGCAGCCACACTCGAGCATCCTGAAGGCGCTCGAGGCGAGTGTTGATCCTGGTGTGCCTTATGTGCTGATTGCGGGCGATGTCTTGTTGGACGAGAAAAAGCTGCCCTTGCTCGAGAAGCTGTTGAAAAAATTGGGAACCCAAACGCTATTCCTGGGTCAAGCCAATGACATTGCCGCCAGCGTCTCGAGCGTGATGAATGTAAAAACCAACCGTGTTCCAATTCCAAAAAAGATTGAGCCGATTGCCTGTGACCACCTGAGTTATTTCAGAACTGAGGTTGGGGTGTCTAGCCTGACCGCTGCACTCGAGTAACAGACCTTGGTACAAGCCAAAGATCAAATGCGCCCGTCTGACAAAAGGTTTTGCCCCGACCTCGAGATAAAACTTTACACTTGCGCTAGGCTAAGGAGAAATCCAAATCAGATTGCCTGATGTAGATAAAAACCTTGAGGAGGTGAACGGCGTGGCGCAACTCGAGTACGAAGCATTTCAACTGAAAATTGATCTCGAGGCTGACGGCTACCGCGTTGACCTGCTCGCCTCGCCCGTCGGTGAAGCCTCGTGCCAATTTCAAATGCCCACCTTGACTGCCGACCTTCAGGCTGCCTTGGACGAACTGCATGTGATTCGCAGGGGCGCACGGAGCACCCGAAAACTTGTTATTCCAGGTTTACTCGAGGCTCAACCGTCGGGTGGCGTTAAAGCGTTTGGGGTTGGATTGTTCGGTGCGGTCTTTGGTGGCAAGGTCGGTGAGATGTACCGACGCAGCCTTGACCGCGTGCGAAGCCAAGGCAAGGGTCTGCGGATTCAATTGATCAGCACACCAGCCCTGTCCGAACTGCCCTGGGAATACCTGCGCGACCCGACTGGACCAGGACGGTTTTTGTTCCACTCTGAACAAGTCACCCTGGCGCGTTACCTCGGACTCGATCAACCCGTGCAGACGCTGGCAGTCAAAGCACCACTGCGAATCCTGGTGATGATTTCCAACCCCAACGGTGTGCCGCCGCTCGAGGTGGACGACGAATGGGGCAGGCTGCAACTGGCACTGAAGGCAGACCTGGCGCAAAACCGTGTGATCCTCAATAAGATTCCAGCCACGCTCGAGGCGCTCAGTCAAGCCCTTGGCAACCAGGAATATCATGTCCTGCACTTTATTGGACACGGTGGTTTCGACGAACAACGCGGTGGTCTGTTGCTGCTCGAGGATGCCGCGCAAAACCCGCGCAAAGTGGACGCCGAAACCCTCGCCTCTCAGTTGCAAGACGAACGCACCCTGCGCCTGGTGGTGCTGAATGCCTGCGAAAGCGCTCGAGCCACCGCCAAAAATCCGTTTTCGGGCATTGCGCAAACGTTGGTCGAAGGCACAGTCCCCGCCGTGGTTGCCATGCAGTTTGAAATCAGCGACGATGTGGCAATCACCTTCAGCGAAAATTTTTACGGCTCCATCGTTCGCGCCCTGCCCGTCGATACGGCACTGGCAGACGCCCGCAAAGCCATTTTCGGACTCGAGAATGGCAAACTCGAGTTTGGGATTCCAGTCTTGTACATGCGGTCTTCCGATGGGCGCTTGTTTGATGTCGAACCCATTCAGCCTTCGCCCTTGGTTGAACTACCAAGACCCGAGAAGCCCGACAAACCTCAACAGGGTCAACCGTGGTGGCAAATACTTGGCATCGGATTTATCTTTGCTTGCATCGTGCTGTTGACCCTTGGCGGCGTGCGCTGCGGAGGCTTTAACTGCGCCCTAACCGCCGCCCGAAAACTCGTTTTGATGCAGCCTCCAATCATCGCTCGAGCGCCAAATGCCAGTGATTCTTCAAAACTTGATCCCACCGATTTTGCCAAACTGACACGGCTGCGCGACTCGAGGATGCCCAAAATATCAGACGCTTTTAACTTTGGCACACGCCCCAAAACGTTTGATGTCGATGTCAAAGCCAAGTTCTCGTACTTCTGGCGCGGTTACTGGTGTCGCAGCAATCAAACTGTTTTGAACGATAACCTCAAGCACATCGAATTCAATTTGCTGATCAACAACAAACCCATTAAGGCAAATCAAGTTTTAATCAATCGGTACACCGAAAACGGCTTGTTGTGCCAGCAGTACGCCACCGTTCTGGAAGACATCACACCAGGCACAAGCGCCGAACTGGTGGTTCAAGCCGAATTGGATCAAGCCATCCACATGGGCGACGAAGTGTTTCAACCAGGCATTCACCGTGTGACCTATTCGACGCAATTCAAATAATGCGCTGAACCTCGAGGTTTTGGGCGTGTGCTTCGGTAGAATGAACCCACGATGACCGAAGCCACCGTTCGCCTCGAGCGTTACCTGGGCAATCCAAGCCCAGAACGTGAAATGCCGCCTCGGGTTGGTGAACACGGTGAGCATCTCGAGCGTTCGGTGCAAACGATTTACGAGTGGTTCGAGTGGGGTTTTCGACCACCGCCGCACACCAACCGTCAACGCGAGCAAGATGTCATGCGCCGCTTGCCCGAGCGCGGCATCGTTCTGATTTTGGGCGTGCCTGGTGCGGGCAAAAGCACTTTGGCGCGGCAATGGTTTGAGCGTTTGCAAACCGATGAACCTACCCGTCCCGCCCTGATTGGCGAGTGCGGATTGCTCGGCGCACTCGAGGAAAACAAAAACATTTTGCACGCGATTCTGGGACGTGACAAAAATGGCAAGGCTCGAGATTTGCTTGAGGGTTCAGTGCCAGAACGAACCGTCTTGATTGTGGATGCGTTGGACGAATTACCATCTCGAGCAGGCTGGACAAACCGATTGGTCAGCGCAATCCGTGAGGCGAGCGAACACGTGCTGGTCGTGCTGACCTGCCGCACCCACGTTTGGGGCGACGCGCTCGAGGCGGTGTTCAAACGCGAACAAATCCGAATTGACCAGACGTTCACGCTGCTGGGATTCACGCCACTCGAGCAACGCGAATACTTGACGCGCTGGGCGGAACACGCTGGCAAACCAAAACAAGACGCCCAAAACTTGGCGAAAAACCTCGAGAAGCACCCACAACTTCGGTCTTTGGCGGCGAATGCTTTGCTGCTCGAGTTGATTGCACGGGTGGCGCTCGAGGATGGTGTGATGCTGCCTACGTCTCGAGCGGAATTTTACGAACGCGCCATTGATAAATTGTGGAAGCACGCCGAACTGAAAGGCATGATTGCAAAACGCAACGACCTGTGGCGATTGCGTGACCGTTTTTTGCGGGCGTTGGGTTTGAGCACCAAACGCGATGACGGCATTGAAGCCCGAATTGGCGCAGACGAAATCAACGAAGCCATGCGCTTGGCTGCTGTGCCAGAAAACTTGCAAGACGATTTGTTGGATTACCTCGAGAAGATTGGCTTGCTGGTGAAGATTGGCGATCCAACATCCAGCGAGTTGCGTTTTGTGCATTTGACCTTTCACGAATTTGCGCTGGCACAAGGCTTGATGCTGGGAGTAGATGCAAAACCACCAGCAACAGAAGAAATCACGCAGAAGCTCGAGGATCTGCTGTTGAAAGATTGGACGATTACAGCGTTTGAACCGACGCTGGCGCTGGCAATTTCAATCGCGCAAGGTAAGAAAGCAGATTTACTACGACCATTCTCGAGCTTGGTGAACAGTTGGCGGCAGGGGCAACCGAGCGCGTTGATGGCTGCATTGCATTTGTATAACAATGCTGCTGTTGAAAGCGAATCCGTTACGAATATGTTGGTAGAAAGAATTCAGGAAATCAGCTTGGGAGCACTTAAGGTCGCAGGAGACTCAGAATCTCATCCGAGTGTGCTCGAGAAACTTGCGAATAGTGATGACGATGTTATTCTTCAAGGTATCGCTTGGAACTCAAATTCGTCGCCAAGCCTGCTTGAGAAACTTAGCAATTTAATTGACATTGAAGTGCTTCGTGGGATTGCCATAAATCCAAATTCGATGCTAATTACTCTCGAGAAACTTGCTCACCATGAAAGCTTCAAGGTACTGGAAGCTGTTGCCGCGAATCCAATCGCGTCTCCAAATATGCTTGAAAAACTTGCCAATACTCACATACCAGAACTGCTGCCTTGGCTTGCTTTAAACCCCAATTTACCCGAAATTGTGTTTGAAAATCTAAGCAATAGCGAAGATGCTTGGGTGCGTTCAAATCTTACCAAAAACGCAAGTTTTCCTCAAAGATTGCGTTGGAAAATTCCAGAATGGGTTCATGGGGACGAGAATTGGAGCCGTAGGCAGAACCCAGAATATACACAAAGCCAACTTGTGAATTTCTACAACAGCAATGACTTAAAGGCACTTCAATGGCTTGCCTCAAACCAAAATTCCCCTAAAAGTGTACTCGAGAAACTTTCCAACAGCAACGATTTCATAGTGCTTTGGCAACTTGCTGGAAATCTAAGTACACCGCAACATATTCTTGAGAAACTTTTCAATAGTGAAGATGGACCTGATGTATTTGATCGGCTTTCTAGAAACCCTAATTCACCACCAAGTCTGCTTGAACAACTTGCAAATGGTGACGGACAAATAGTGCTTTACAACCTCGCTGAAAACTCAAGTTCACCACAAAGTGTGCTCGAGAAGCTTAGTGCCAGCGAAGATCGACATGTGCTTCAAAAGCTCGTTGAAAACCCAAGTTTCATCCTCGAGTGGCTTTCCCCAACACCAAATCCCACCCGTGCTTTGTACCGCAAACCAGAAGATGCCAGCAATGCTCGAGGCGGGTCTGTGTCGCTCGAGAAACCCCGTTGGAATCCTGTCAAAACCACGCCAGACGGCGTTATTTCCGTGTTGTTTCTCCCTTCCGATCCCGCCGACCAAAACCACTTAAAACTCTTGCGCGAAATGGGCAAGATTGGACAGCAACTTCGCGGCGCAAAACACCGTGACCGTTTCAAACTCGAGCCTCAAGCCTTGGTCACGCCCGAAGAGGTGGCTCAGGGCTTGCGGGATTATCAACCCGAAATCGTTCACTTCGCAGGGCATGGCTCGAGCGATGGACGGCTGGCTTGGTTGGACGAAACCGGCAACAGCTTGTCGGTACAGGTGGAGGCGCTTGGTAACATGATCGGTTCGCGCCGCGAGCACAAGGTTCAGTGCGTGGTATTAAATGCGTGTTACACCATTTCGGAGGCGAAAACCTTACTGAAGCAAGTGCCGTATGTGATTGCCACCGTGCAGGCGATAGATGACGACGCGGCGATAGCGTTTGCCACTGGTTTGTATCAAGCGCTGGCGGGTGGTGATGATCTGGGCGAGGCGTTCAATGCGGGTTTGGCTCTGGTTCAGGCGCAACTTTCAAACTTGCAAGAGCATGAAAAGTTCGTGCTGCTCGAGCGGGAATAAATACCGCTCGAGATTCTGTTCAACGCTCGAGACACACGTATTTTGCTGTGCTACGTCTTATAAATTCCTTGTTCTAGACACAAAAATTAGCAATTGTTCTGCCTGCTTTCATCCCCAGCCCTTCTCTCAACATCGAGAGAAGGGAGTTTTATTTGATTCTCGAGAAACGGAAATAATGCGTTCTGAACCCTCTTTCGCTTGCGAGAGAGGGTGACGAGCCTCAGCGAGTCGGGTGAGAGCTTTGGAGGTGCAAGGCTGTTGATTTATGCAAGAGGTCTATTCATCACTGCGCTCGAGCAAAAACCGAAAGAATGTGTTCTCTGCCAACAAATCAAGCCCTGGATGCTCGAGTTTAAAACCTTGCACCATCTGGTTCGAGAGCATGTAACACCAGACTTCTGAATGGAGCGCCGCCTCGTGTCCAGCCGCATCGCGTACTTCAAAAAACGCGCTGGGTTGACTCCAGCAAATGGGTTGAATCAACTCGAGGTTTAATTCCAGCCAGGGTTGATGTTGCAAGGCTGGCTCGAGCGACCATGAACCCAAGGACAACCACTCGAGCGGCTGCATTGATCGCAACACGGCGCAATTCTGACGGTAGTGCGCCCCGATAATCTGCCCGCCAGGTCGTGAAGCCATGAACGCGGTTGAAACCCCGCCCTGTCGTTCGCGGTGCGCGATAAATTCGTGATACTCGAGTTGCCCCAGCACTTTTGAAAGGTCGCGCATGACCACGCAATCCGAATCGAGCCACAAACCACCGAAACGGTACAGTAAGAACGCCCGAACAAAATCGGCTTTGTGCGCCAAATGCAGGCGCTCGAGGTCAAGGTCGCGGTCAAGATTCCAGAGTTGATCGAATTCTGCGGCATCAATCAAACGCACATTACGCCCGTGCGCCAAGGCGGTCTGCTGGCAGGCAGTTATCCAGGCGGGGCGTTCACCCTGCCAGTACAACCAGATCGGCAACTCGAGCGCCTGTACTCTGGTGAATGCTTTGGGCGCGGTGTAACCAAACTTTGAACGCACCAACCGTCGCAAGCGATTCTCCTTTTCGCGTGGCACTGGATGCACCCAGAAGACATTCGGGTTCTCAAACCCTCGCTCGAGTTTGACTTGCGAAAACGCCACGCGGTACTGCACAAAATCAAAACTGCACGGGTGCTCGAGCAACTCAAAACCCAGCAAGGACACCAGCGTCGGCAGAATCACCTCTTCGGTGGCGCAAATACTCGAGTTGGCAATGGTTTGGCGCAGCAAGGCATCGGCATCAAAATGTTCAATCAATGCCTTGACCGCCTGCGCGGTAAAAACGGTGGTGGGCCAGAACGACCAACGCGGAAACTGTTCAACACCATTCGGAAACCCTGCCAGAAAAGGCTGCCACAACTCGAGTTCCGCCCAGGCGGTTTGGGCTGGACCAACGCGGGTGTCGGGTTCTTGACGAGCCGTGGAATTCACCAGCATTCCAGCCTGGGGTTTACCAGCCAGAAAACGCGCAATAAAACTCGAGTACCCACGGCGCACCAACAACTGATCGGAATCCACAATCGTTATTGCGTCAAATTCCAGATGCTCGAGCGCAAACCGCATACAGGCAAGCGCGAAACTGTGCAAGCGCCCCCAATGCTGGCGTTCTGGGTTGGGGTAAATCAAAACGTTTGGGTGCTCGAAACGAACTTGCTCGAGAAGCCCTGGGTTGTCACTGCCGTTGTAGAGCAAAATGCTCGAGGTTGGGTCGAAATGCTCGAGGTTGCGCACCAGATCGAGGATGCAATCTGGGTGCTCGTGGACGAGAAGGGCGAAGAGGTTAGGTGTTTTCTGGTTGTTAATTTTCTTCAACATCTTGGATCGCCTTGAGCGGACTTTGTTTTTGGAGCACAACTTGACGCAAACCCTCAGCGTACAGTTCTACGGCATCCATCGCATCAAGTATTAAGTTGCGTACCAGAACCTCGGATAGCTTTAATCCGGCAAAGTCCAATGAAGTTTTAAAACGGACTAATCCGCTTTCATGGTCTATTTCAAAATTTCCTATTACGATACCAAAATTTGCCCTGGTCAAGAATTCTATTGCCAATAGACGAGATTTTTCTGGCACAGGTGTCAAAAAATCCAAATAAAATACAAATCTTGAATCTTCATCATATAAAAGCGCAATTCCTCTGACCGAAGGACCATCGGTAAAATCTACCTTATAGCCATCGTCGTTAGGGATTTTTTTTGGATCTAATTCCGCATTTTTTAACACTTTTTGAATTGTTTCGAGATTTTTTTCTTTGGAAGATTTTGATCTTTTTTCTTGAGTCATTTGCTACCTCATTTCAAAAAATACTTGCGCTTGATTTTGGCGACGTGATTCTTGACATCTGACTCTTTCCAACCTCCTGGATAATCTCGATCTTCTTGTATTGAACTATTCTCTGCGCTATCACCCACCCATAGGTTACTGGTGTCATTAAAAAACTCTTTTAGCAGTTCCTTGGCAGCAATCTCAATGGTTGAATTGTTAAGCGGTTTGCCGACAGTGACTAGTTTCGTACTCTCGAGAAGCTTTTTTGCTTTTGTAAAACTTTTTCCATTGAGTTTATCTTGAAAGTGTTGAATCACTTCATAAGACGAGATGATGTGACGCCGTGCCATATCTTTTTTGACATTCGGACGACCCTTTCGGTGCTCATCAGGTTGATCTTCTTGTAGCGCTCTTTTTGTGTCAATCCAGAAACCGCGAGGGCGTTGAAGCGTGATTTTGACCTTGCCTGGTTTAGGACCTTTTTTGGTCTTTTTTGGACTTGCAGTGTAGTCATAATCGTATTCATCACCAGCCTCATGTACCGTAAGAGATTTGAATACTTTATGTAAATTTTTGACTTTAGTTACTGCTTGAGCAAGCTCTTGTTCACCAATATTGTTTTTTTCAAAGCTTAAGGTTAATTCATCCAGTGCCTTAAGCCCAGCATTGAGTGCGCTGTTCTCTTCAGATTTAACTGCCTTCTTATCTTTATCAGCAGGCTTATTTTTCTTTGCAGCCTCATCTTGATGCTGCTTGACCGTCTTTCCCTCGGCTGTTCTGGCATCTGGGTTGGCTGGTTTGCTGCGTTTCGTGCTGCCTGGTGGTTTGGCTTTGGCGGCGCTCGAGCTTGCGGGCTTGCCTGGCTTGCCATTTCCGACGGGGCTAACCTTGGGTGGTGCTTGGGTTGCGCCAGCGTTTTTCTCGTTCCATTTGCCTTTTTGTTCGCGTTCGCCAGTGCCAGAACTGGTTTTGTCGTCGTACATGTCGGTCATGAATTTGTCGGAGTTGAACTCGACGGGTTTGAAATCCAGTTTGGGCAGTTGCCCCGAGCCAAAGACGTAATCGAGGCTCGCGCCAATGCCGTAACTGCCGCCGATGGGCCATTCTTTGCTGAACAGTGGCCACGTCCAGCGTTTGTCAGAAAGCGGCGACCACCACGGGGTGGAGAGGTCAACGAACACGTCGCCGCTTAATCCCAGGAAGGGCTGGGCGGCAATCTCGAGGTCGCCGCGAATGTAGAATTCGCCTTTCAGGTCTTGACCGTCGGTGGCTTTTTCGCGGTAGCCGATGGTGGGTGTGGCTTCGGCGTAGCCTTTAATGCCGACTGTGCCGTTGATGCCAGCACCAACTTTGATGTCGTGACTGAGAATCTCGAAACCCGCGCCAACTTCGGCTCGTAAGGTCAGTCCAGCCACGGCGGAGACGTTCAGGCTGCCCCGAACGCTGAAGTCTTTGGCTTTGGTTGGGTCGGTGGAGTACGTGCCTTCGACCACAATATTGTAAAACTTGCCGGGTCCGAGTTTGGCAAAGGCATCCAAACCAACGTTGGCAAAAATAAAAAGATTGCCAACCACCGGCAGCCCGTAACTGGCTCGAGCCTCGAGTTTGAAGAGTTGTTTGTTGTAATTTTGTTGTTGAAACAAAATAAATTCTTTTTGTGGAGTGATCTTGCCGATAATCGTCAGGTAGCCTTTGGGGTCTACGATCACGTGCGCCGAGCCGTTCAGCCATTCGGTGAAGGCGAAGTTCAGGTCGCCCTCACCGAAGACCACGTAGTCAATGTGCTTGGGTTTGGCGTTGCCTCTGGCGGCTGCGGCGGGTTTGGGCGCTTCGTCCTCGGGGGCTTTTTTGGCAGCCTCGAGCGCTTCGGCTTGGCTGCGTTCCATGAGGTGCAGGGTGATTTCGCCAGAAAGCTTCTCGCCTTGATAACCAATCTTGCCCTCGCCCGTAATGACCTGTCCATCCCATGCCAGTTCGACGCTGCCACTGTAACCTTTGGCGTTCTTGGCAAATGCCAGCGCCAGTTTGACCTTGCCCGTAATGATGCCTTCAAGGTTACGTTGAAGCTCCAAGTCGCCAGATGCCAGACCTTTGATGTTGGCTTTGGCGCTGGCGTTAAAGCTGACATTTTCGTCTACAGCTTCGATGCTCAGTTTTCCAGAGAAAGCCGATCCAAGTTTGACGGGAACGTTCTTGATGCCTAACTTTAAATTGCCGTTCTCGAGCGTGTTGACCAAGGATATTCCGCCAAAAGTAAAGCCGAACAGTCCGAGCATTTCTGGGGTTTTGGAAATCAAATCTTCCGAGAGTTCCTGAAGTTTGCTGCCTTGCAAACCGACATGACCCTCGAGTTTGTTGTTTTCGATTTTTAAGATCAGTCCCAGTTGTGCGCCAGCCAGAAATTCGGGCGCTCGAGCTAGCATTGGGTGGTTGAGGGCAATGGCTTGACGCTTGGCGCGGTATTGTCCTTTGCGTCTGGTTTCGATCTCGAGGAAACCTTGCGCCAAATTCCCGAGGCGAACTTGGACTTGGCTGGTTTTGTGGGCATCCAGAAAGTCGGCGATTTCTTGGGATGGTTTGAATTCGGGTGATACGGTTTTGAGGTCAAGCACGCCAGGGGCTGTCGCGCCTGGTTTGGCTTCGCCCAAGCGCACGGCTGGTGCGCCGCTTGGACGGATTCCAGGAGCGCTGCTTGGGCTTGCGGGTGCGGCAGGTCTGACGGCGGCTGGTGCTGGTGTGGCTGGCGCGGCGCTGCGCGTAGGGCTGCTCATGGCATCACCCGTGGCGGCAACGGGCAGGTCTGCCCCGCCTTGCGGTACTCGAGTCTGACCGCCGCCTCGAGTTGGTTTTCATTCAGCAAACTTTTGTTCTCGAGCGCCAACAGACTGGCGTGAAGCGCGGCGTTGCGAATCTGCCCGCCGCTTAGGGTGCAGCGAATGGCAATTGTCTCGAGCAGTGTGTTTGGAACGCTGTGGTGTTCGGGCAGGTGCAAACGCCAAATCGCCAGGCGCTCATTCGCGTCTGGGTTGCGAAATTCGATCACCACATCCATGCGCCGTTGAAAGGCGGGGTCGATTCGCTCGCTGGCGTTGGTGGTGATCAGCACAATGCCCTCAAAACTTTCCAGGCGTTGCAGCAAATAATTCGTCTCGAGGTTGGCGTAACGGTCATTGGCGTTCGAGACGTTGGTGCGGTTGGTCAATATCGCATCGCCCTCGTCGATTAGCAAGATCACGTCGAGTTCTTCGGCTGCCGACAGCACGCGCTCGAGGTTTTTTTCGGTTTCACCGATGTATTTGTTGATCACGCTCGAGAGGTCAAGGCGGTAGACGTCCATGCTCAGTTGGTGCGCCAGCAACTTGGCAGCCAGGGTTTTGCCCGCGCCGCTCGGACCAGACAGCATGGCGCGAACTCCCGCGTTGACCTGCCCCGCCAGTGCCGCCCCAACCGCGCCTTGCAGGTGCTCACGGTGGCGGCAACGCCGCTCGAGGGCTTGGAGTTCTTCAAGGGTTTGAGGGTTGACCGCCAAACGTTCCCAACCACCGTTCGCCCAGATCAGGCTGGCGAGCGTCTCGAGCGACTGACGGTTGAACGCCCGCAGCGCTTGGCGCACATCGTCGGCTTGCAGATGCTGTCGATTCTCGAGCGCGGCTTGGGTGCTGGCGAGACTGGCGACCTTGGGGATCAATGCCCGCCCCAGGCGAAAAGAAACGCTGAATTGATCGAATTCGAGCTGGGTTGATTCTTGTTGTAGCTGCTTGAAGGCGCGTTGCCAGTGCAATCGGCGCTCCGTCGGGTCTGGTGGCTCGAGCTTGAGGCTCAGGCTGCGCTGTGTCGCACCCAGACCGCCATGCTTGCCGAGCGTCACCCCAATTGCACCCTGGGCGTTGATCTTGGGCAGTTCGGCTTGCTCGCCTGGAGCTAACTCGAGGCGCAAGATTGGCATGGCATGAAGCGCCACCGCCAACGCGCCTGTGTAGCGCCAGCCTTCGTCGTTGACTGGCAGCCGCACCTCGAGTGTGCCGTAACCAATTTCCCTTGCGATGGCGCGAAGCAGCGTGCCGCGTCCGCTGTGTTTTGCGCCGCGCACCATCAGCACTTCGGTCTGTCCTGAAATCAGTAAGCCAGGGACTTGCAAGAGTTGTTGCTCAAAGTTGCTGGGCAGAATTAAATCTTCAAGGCGCTCGAGGCTGTCACGGCTGCGAAATTGCAACTGATCGCCAAGGGCTTGTTCGCCGCGCAGGGCATCCCATAAGGCACTGGGAACACTTAAGACCTGCTCGAGTCGCGGCGCGTCTGGGTTGGCGACCCGCACCAAACCGAGGTGAATCAGTTGACGCAATGCCTCACGGCTGCTCGAGTTGGGAAATTGGTCGCGCCACCAGCCTTCGAGCAGTCCGAGGCTGGGACGGTGCTGGCTGCTGGCGATTTGCAATTGTTCAATCAATAATCCAAAGCGGGCGTCTTCCTCGAGCAAGCCCACCGCCATCAGCAAGAATATGGTTTGAGGACTCAGACCGTAAGCTTCACGCAGGGCGCGTAAAGGCAAGTGCGCTCTACAGCTCGCCTCCCATTCGTCAAGCGCCTTGACCCACCAATCAAGCCCCTTGCCAGAGACGTTACGCCACTCGAGTTCTTGGTGGTATCCCTCGAGAAATGGAAACTGCGCAAAGCTGGCGTGCATGGATTTAAACGACCTTGCGACTTGTTCGATCACCTGTGAAACCGCCGCGTAAAAGCAAAGTTGAAAATGCGATTGCGGGTTGGGCGCAAGGTCATCGAACACCCGGTTCGTCGGGCGAGTCTTTGGTAAATTGATGTGAAAGTTTGTCATGTTCAACCTGTCATCCTTGGGATGGGTGATGTTTCAAAGTGAAAACGAACCGAGCGACCCGCCGCCGGAATCCAGCCTGGGTCGCGGTCCAAACCAGAAATCCGCAATTGAATTGGGTGCGTCTCGAGCGAAAAATATGCCTCGAGTTGGGTTTGGGTAACCGTCATTTGGGCGGGGCAGCAGCAAACGAACGCCAGCGTTTCCTCTGGTGAGATTCCAAGCGCAAGGCTCAGTCTGGCTTGGAGATACGGCAGCATCCAGCCCAGCCAACGCTCGAGCGAAGATTGAGACGGGGTTTCCAGAATCTCCGAGCGTTGCCACTCGAGTCTTGGGTAGGCGCGTTTGATGCGCCGAAACTGATCGACAGGATTTTTGCCAACTGGGACATCAAGAAGCCGAAAGCCCGCAGGATGTTGCACCCGCAAACGAAACGGGTCAACATCCCAATCACAAATTCCAGCTTCGGGAAATGCCTGAAGCCAGCTTCTTGGCACACGCCAGCGCTTTGGTGGCACAAAATCTGTTCTAGGCAATACGTCAGCATCTCGTCCACTCAACCGCTCGAGCAAGCGCCAAATTGGGTCGTGGACAAACACATCGCCCAAAACATGTTGAC
Source organism: Deinococcales bacterium (assembly GCA_031364625.1). Lineage (GTDB taxonomy): Bacteria > Deinococcota > Deinococci > Deinococcales > JAAFIG01 > JANXTZ01. Next base: position 13,541 of record JANLWR010000434.1, read on the forward strand.
CGATCAGTGCCAGAAAATCCCAAGGCGAGAGGCGCAAACGACCCCCGTTTGGCTGGCTAAAATCGGCGTACAAATCGAGCGCCAACGCCAGATTGAGCAGGAACAAAACCCCACCAAACGCGGTGTGAACCCGAGTCTCGAGCATCAAAGGAATCGGTTCAAAGTACGGCTTGGGTTTGGCTTGCGGTGCGGGAAGAAAGTCGGGTTGTGGTGGTTTTAAAATTGATCTGATTGATTTTTGTTTTGACAGGCGCTTGGGCTTTTGGGGCTGTTGAACATGTGATTTTTGGGGCTTTTCGGCTTGTGATTTCATTGATGCAATCTGTTCGGCTTCGAGCTTCTCGGACGATTGGGTGGCATTTGACGACAAGGCGGGCTGTGGTGCAATCTGCCTTGGAGGTGCGGCTTTTGTGATTGGCAACAATTCGGATTTTGCCAAATCTGGCTCGAGTGACCGGGGCAACATTGGGGGCTTGGGCTGTGGAGTGACTTGCATTTTGCTGTCGCTCGAGTGCAGCGCTTGCCACCAGATTTTGAATTCTCGAGCAAAACTTGCAGAACGCACCAGGGTGGGTTTGCGTCTGAAGCCCAATCCAAGCCCGATCAAAGCCCGAGCGGTAGGGGAGAGCGTGATGTCGTTGGCTTCGCGTACCAGGTGACTCCAGGGTGAAATTAAATCTGGTAATCTCGAGTTTTGCGGCTTGGAAACTTCTGATTCTGAAATCAAAGTTTCCAATTTAAAAATAGTTTGAAGTTCAAATAATCCATATTGATAAGTGAATGCCAGCATCAGCGCCAGTGCCTGGACTTGGCTTAAGTGCTCGGCAAATTCGGTCACATGACCCGTCAGCGCCAGATGCTCGAGTGCCACTGGAATCAGTTCGGGGCTGTCCAACCAAATTTGCGGCACGGGTCGATTTAGGCGCAACTCGGACGCTAGGCTGCGCCACCACCAAGCATTCAATCTGGCGGCGAACCAATCTCGGCTCAGACAGGCAAGCAATTCTGCCCGATCTGCAAAAATCACGGCTTCGGCGTCGCCAGGGACACTCTCGAGCGCAGGGCGCAAGGCACGACTGGCAAGAGCCTCGAGCTTAGAGTGCACGGCTTGTTGCCAGCCGGAGATAGACCCGAACGAGTCGTCGTTCAACCGCAACTTTCCGGGCATTGGGTCAAGCAGTCGCCGAATGCACAAAATGGCGTTTGAACCCAAACGCCCAGGCTGGGGCAGCTCGAGCACACCCCGCAGGCGCGACTCGAGCGTCCAAGGGTCGGGCGCATTGCTGTGCGCCCGCAGTTGATGAATGATGGTGTTGCCC
>JANLWR010000439.1:0-2032 GCA_031364625.1 Deinococcales bacterium
ACTCCTCACCACACTTCAATCTCGAGTCGGCAACCCTTGAAAATCTTGCACGTGGTAGATTGCGAGCATGATTTCAATTGACCTTACGGGAAAAGTGGCATTGATCGCTGGTGTACAAAACGAGTACAGCCTTGGCTGGGCGGCAGGCAAGAAACTCTTGGAGGCGGGCGCGACCTGCATTTTCTCGTTTCAGGGCGAACGCAACCTGCCCGCCCTCGAGAAACTGACCGCCGCTTACAAAGACCAAATTGCCTTTTTGGAAGTCTGTGATGTGAGCAAAGACGAAGACTTAACACGTTTGTTTGAGCGCATCAAAACCGTTTGCGGCAAACTCGATTACCTCATGCACGCCATTGCCTTCACCCCAAGGACAAGCCAGGAAAATCCTTTTGTGCAAACCACCCGCAGCGACTGGCAAATTGCACTCGACATCAGCGCCTACAGCCTGGTGGCACTGACCCAACACGCCGCACCCTTAATGGGTGAAGGCTCGAGCATCGTGTGTTTATCGTATTACGCCGCCGAAAAAGTCGTGGCAAAATACAACGTCATGGGCGTCGCCAAAAGTGCCCTCGAAGCCAGCGCACGCTACCTGGCTTACGACCTGGGCATGAGAGGCATTCGGGTCAATGTCGTCTCGCCGGGACCAATGCGCACCGTTGCCGCCAAAAGCATCCCAGGTTTTTCTTTGATGTTTGAAAAAGCCGCCAAGGTCGCCGCGATGGGACGCAACGCCAGCTTTGAAGAGGTCGGCAACACGTGTTTGTACCTGTTCAGCCCACTCTCGAGCGGCACGACGGGCGAAACGATTTATGTCGATGCTGGGTACAGCATCATGGGCATGGCAATGGATTGAAGAGCGCAAATAACGGTTTATGCTCAAGAAATAAAGCTCGAGAAACGTTTTGCTGGAAGGGATTTCCCTTCCAGCTTTTTTGATGGTTTGAAGGCAGTGTTGAGGCTCGAGAAGAAGTGACAGCAATAGATTTGGGTTCATCTTCAATTCGGTTAAAACAACCCGGCTTGATACAACCCTCTAAAGTGATGCGGACAGGACAATACACCTAAATTGCTACTGTTCTCATGTTCAAAGACAAAGTTCTTGTGACGCTTTGGTGACGCCCAAAATCTAAACTCATCTCGAGTTTTCATGACAGATGGGTTACGACACTCGAGCACAAGGTTTTTGAACAACACAATGTGCAAAGTGACAAATCGGAGTATCTTGGTATTTCAGTTGGTGAATGAACTTTATGGGGGATATTATGAATCAATTGTTCCGCAAGTTCGCAAGTGTTTTGGGAAGCCTACTCCTCAGCCTGTTGGTGGCATGTCCCAGCACCACACCAGCAACACCAGATTTTAGTTTGACCTTAGGAAGCCAAAGTGTTTCGATCAAACGAACCCAAGCCGGTACGCTCGCCCTCAGCCTGACCAAAACGGGAGGCTTTCAAGGCACAGTGGCGCTCAGTCTCGAGAATGCACCGACGGGTGTGACGGGCAGCTTTAACCCAGCCTCGACCACAAGCTCGAGCACTTTAAGCTTGACGGTAGCACTTGCGGCGGCTTTGGGCGACACGAACCTGACCGTCAAAGGTGTTTCTGGCACGTTAACCAAAACCGCCACATTCAAATTGACCGTGACCGCCGCGCCAACCACAGGCGACATTACGCCGCCCACCGTGGTCAGCACCCTTGCCAAAAGCAACACCAGCGTTGAAGTGGTCTTTGACGAACAGGTTGTCGGCGGCAATGTTGCCAGCAATTTTAGCGTTCCCTTCTCGAGTTTAGTTGTCACCGCCGCCAGTATTGCCGCCGATAACAAAACCGTGACCCTGACAACCTCAGCGCAAACCAATATATCTTACGCGCTGCTGGTCGCCTCGAGCCTGACCGATGTTGCGGGTAACGCGTATGATTTGGCAAAGCAACCATCTGGCAAGATGACTTTTCAGGGCATTGCGGCAGGACCAACCGACACCACAGCACCCACGATTGCATCTACGACAGCCACCAGCAGCACCACGGTCGT
>JANLWR010000372.1:0-2195 GCA_031364625.1 Deinococcales bacterium
AATGACGCAGCCAAGTTTAAAACCCAAGAAAACCAAAGCCGCACCTCCAGTCAAACTCGAGACTCGAGCGGAAGTGATTGTGCCACAGGAACAATCATCCCTGGTTGGCGGCAGCGGTTTGCTGCACACCGAAACCATGAGTTTAAACGTTGGACCGCAACATCCCAGCACCCACGGCGTGCTTCGCGTGGTCGTGGACATGGAAGGCGAAAACGTCAAAAAAGTCGTGCCGCACATTGGATACTTGCACACCGGTTTTGAAAAAACGATGGAAAACCGTACCTATTCTCAGAATTTCACCTTCGCACCGCGCATGGATTATTTGCACGGACTTGGTTACGAACTGGCATATGCCCTGCCCGTCGAACAACTGACCGAAGCCGTCGTTCCCGAACGCGCCATGCACATCCGCATCCTGATGGTCGAACTCAACCGAATCTCGAGCCACCTGGTGTTCCTGGGAACCGGAATGCTCGATTTGGGTGCACTGACCCCGTTCTTTTACACCTTCCGCGAACGCGAAGCCATTCTTGACCTGCTCGAGATGGTCGGCGGTCAACGCTTGCACCAAAGTTACTTCCGCGTGGGCGGCGTGGACCGCGACCTGCCGAGTGGTTTTGAAGCGGCTTGCAAAACATTCTTGGACGGGTTTGACGCCAAAGTGGACGAATACCAAAACCTCTTCCAAGGCAACCCAATCTTTCTCGAGCGTACCAAAAACGTTGGCGTCCTGACCCAGGAAATGGCACTCGACCTTGGCGTGACGGGACCCAATCTTCGCGCCAGTGGCATCAAACTCGACATGCGCAAAACCACGCCTTACGCGGGTTATGACCAATACGATTTCAACGTGCCAGTTGGCGCGAATGGTGATTGCTTTGACCGTTTCGCGGTTCGCGTTCAAGAAATGCGCGAAAGTGCCAAAATCTGCCGTCAAGCGCTGGGGAAACTCAAACCAGGACCAATTCAAGACCCCAACCGCAAGATCAGCCTACCGCCACGCTCCGAACTCGAGACGAGCATGGAAGCTGTGATTCACCACTTCAAACTGGTGACTGAAGGTTATCACCCAGCCAAAGGTGAGGCTTACGTGCCAACCGAAAGCGCCAGGGGCGAACTGGGGTGTTACATCGTCTCTGACGGCGGATCGATGCCGTACCGCATTCACTTCCGCAGCCCGAGCTTTGTTAACCTTCAAGTCCTCTCGAGAATCGGGATTGGTGGATTGTTCGCCGATTTGATTACCGTGATTGCCAGCCTTGACCCGGTCATGGGAGATGTGGATCGTTGAACACGCTTGATGCCATCCTCGAGACTTGGAATCGCAACACGAATGTTGTCATTAACATTCTGAATGCACTTCCCGAAGGTGGCATTGACGCTCGAGACATAAACGGTCAATGGACGGTCGCGCATCACCTGTCCGACATGCAAGGCGCGAACATTTACTGGCTCGAGAAATCAAGCCCAAAATTTGCCGTAGGTCTGACGGTGTTGTACCGCGAAGATGAAAGCCTGCCAGCAGGTTTTGACCCCGAACGCGACATCAGCAAAATCAGTGCAGGTTTTCAAAGTGCTGCCGATGCCGTCGCTCGAGCCGTGCGGCATCATACGGAAACGCAAGCAACATTTGGGGAAGTTTACGAACACCCCATTTTTTTCTTGCAACACATGATCTGGCATCAGGCGTATCACCTGGGGCAAATTATCTGGGCGTTAAAGCAATCAGGAATGCGTTTTAGCGACGATCAGACGTTTGACATGATATGGAAAGAGTTGCGGCGGTAAACAAATTTTGAGATTTAATTTGTGAAAAGAGGTTTTAACATGCAAATCGCACCAACAGATATTTTAGAAAGTTTATTCGATGGTATTCCGGTACTCGGCATACTTTGGAGGTTAATCCGTGAACTTTTTCGCCAATAAACAAAATCTGGTTCAAGACATTCTCCGTAGATACCCCGTTGACCGCAAACGCAGCGCGGTCATGCCTTTGCTCCGTGAAGTGCAAAACGCCGAAGGTTATGTCTCTGACGAACGCATCGCAGAAATCGCGGGCATTATCGAAAGCACCGCCACCGAAGTAGCAAGCGTCATGAGCTTTTACAGCACGTACTCGAGCATCCCCACAGGCAAATACCACCTGCAAGTTTGCATGACCTTATCGTGCGCATTGGCGGGCAGCGATCAACTCT
>JANLWR010000459.1:0-3486 GCA_031364625.1 Deinococcales bacterium
CTGCCCTTCCAGGCGCACCGCTTCATTGAGCACGGACCCCCATTCATCGAGAGGGCGCGCCCAGAGCCTTGTCCGGTCAGGTGCTGCTCGAGCCGAATTACAACCCGCGTTGGTTTGATTGGCTTTTTGATTGGTCAAGTCGTCAGTTGGAGAGTAAAGACCCAGAATCAAGTCCTTTGCCCAGAGGGGTCAAGTTCGAGGATTCAAAAGCTCTGAAGTTGAAAGTCAAACCTTCTTTTGGGGCTTCAATCGCAATACTCACCAGCTCAATCAAACCAGGTTTTTTGTGCTCGGGCATACCTTCAGCCCAAATCTACTGGCAGATATTAATCAAATACCGACTCGGCACTGGTGAAGTGCGTTATTACCCAATTCCGACGATATCGCCAATGGCTGCCGGTCAACCTCGAGAGACCCCGTTTGGTTTGAGGTGCTAAAAAGTGAGCTTGGGATTTGTCCTGAAATAAAATCCGTCTGAAAGCAGGTGGTTGTCATGAAATGGGTTTTGATCTTTCTTATTTTCACTGTTTGTTCTTGCGTTCCAAATACGAGTTTTAAATCTTCTACGAGTTCCCAATCTTCTACGAGTTCCCAATCTTCAGAGTCAATATTTGCGGATTATATCCCAGAAGACCCTAAAGGCTCGAACTTACCGATTTGGAAAACGTCGCTCGAGATGCTTAAACCTGTGGTGTTAAAAGTTGTGCAAGGTTTTGATATTCGATTTTCTAGGGCGCATTTTGAAGAAGTCGAAGATGATCTCGACTTAAACAGTGGTTTGAGGATTTTTGAAGTCATGGATTTTGATTTTGAAGTGAGTAATTTGCTGGTTACGTTGGTTGAAATGAAAGGTCATGTTGCATTGGGTATTTTTGATCTCGAGGAGAAATACCCAAATTTGCCCATGCCAGATTCTTTAGGCGGTAAGCTTCGTAAAGTGTTGTTTGAAACGCTTGATGCTCAATTTCCCAGAGATCGAATTTAATGTGCTCACTTGAGGTATCGAAAAAGTGGTGTTCTCCTTGTTCTATAAACATTTCGTCGCTCGAGCTTGTACTAAAATGGTGCAGGCTCGAGATTTTGGAGGTTTCATGATTCGATTCTGTATTATTGGCATTTTACTTTTTTTCGTCTCTTGCGCTCCAGCTTCAATCTCGAGCTACGATTTCGCTTTGCCTTCCAACCCTCAATTGTTCTGGTTGGCAATGCCACAAGACTTCAAGTCGTTTGTGGTGTCGTTTGTACGAAAGTTTGATCCTAAATTTACGAACGCTTTCGTCTCGAGCGAATTGTCAGTGAAGGGGAACAACATTCATGAGATCACGCTTAACCGTCGTGTGTATGTGGACATTGACAATGAACCATATCGTTTAACCATTTTTGTAACTTGGGCAGTCAACTCGAGCGATTCAACGTCGTTTATTTTGATGAATGAAGAGAACACGAGCAGTTTAGATTTTCCTGTTGGGACGCTGGCTTTTGCTTTGAACGAAGCGTTAATTAAAGCGCTTGATGTAAACTTTAAGCGTCAATCAAATTAAGGTTGCTCGAGTTTGGGGAGGGTGTAAATGAAATTTTTTGTGATGTTATTGATGGTCTTGTTGACCGCGTGTGTTCCGGATGCGAATAGTCCTAAGGTTTCGTTCGCCTCCAAATTCGCAGGCTTGTTTCCTCAAGACCCGCAAGATGAGGTGTTACCGATTTGGAAAGGGTCGCTCGAGCTGATAGAACCTGTGGCGCTGGGGGCGATCAAGTCTTTGGATGTTCAGTTTCAGGGCGTGTTCGCCTTTGAAATCACCGAGGCTCGCAATGGTTTGCGGGTTCGTGAATTGCGCGGTTCGGGTTTGGTCAAGAACAATTTGCAAATTTATGTTTCCGAAACGCTCGAGCATGTGGCGGTGGGGGTGTTTGACAAGTCGGTGGCGTACCCGAATCTTTCGCCAGCCAATTCCGTCGGGGCAAAACTCGAGGCGGCGATTGCGGCGGCACTTGATGCAAAATTTGAGCGTGACCGTTTTTAAGTAGTCCCCAGGGATGCCGAAAATCCAAAACGCGGTACACTTCAAACCGTGAGCCTCGAGCCAGAATTAACAAACCACGACATCCTTCCCGAAGCTCGAGTGCGGCGCACCATGAACCTCTCGATTCTCGAGGGGATGCCGTCAATGTTTTTCATCAATTTGACGCAAGGTAGCGTTTTGACTGGTTTTGCGCTGTTTTGCGGGGCAAATCCGTTCGAGCTTGGCTTGCTCTCGAGCGTGCCGTTGTTCGGACAGGTTTTATCGCCGTTTATTGCCTGGTGGGCTGGTCGGCTTGGGCGGCGCAAGTTCTTGGCGTTCTGGTTGGCATTTATTGGGCGCGGTTTGTGGATTCTGGCGGCGATGCTGCCGATGATTGCGCCCAAAGAATCTCGAGCAGGTTTAATGATTTTGATTGTTGCGCTCTCGAGCATTTTAATGGCGGGCAATGCCACGCTTTGGACGGCTTGGATGGGCGATATTGTGCCGTCCAAAGAACGAGGTCGCTATTTCGGTTTGCGCGGCGGCGTTCTGGGTGTGGTTGGTACGCTCGCCAGTTTGCTGGCGGGTTTTTACATTGATGCCACGCCGTCGCCACTCGATTTTCAGGTGGTGCTCGGCGTGGCAATTGCGGTTGGTCTGATCGCGGCAATGTTGTTGTTGGCGCACGATGAACCCAAAGTGACCACGGTGCGTTTGCGCTTAAAAGAAACCTTCACCGTGCCGTTTCAGAATGCGAACTTTCGTCAGTTTATGGTCTTTGCCGTGTACTGGACGTTTTCGGTTTTGACCGCCGCGCCGTTCGTTTTTCCGTATTTCATCAAATACCTCGGCATGACCTACACCCAAATCGCCATCTGGACGACCATTGCCAGCGTCAGCGGTTTGCTGTTCTCACCGTGGTGGGGACGCATTGCTGACCGTGCGGGCAACAAACCCGTGTTGCAATTGGCGACTGTGTTTTGTGCGTTTTTGCTGCCTGGGTCTTGGATGTTGGCGCAGCCTGGTTTTATCTTTCCAATCTGGATTGCCGCCGTGCTCGACGCGTTTGTCTGGGGCGCAATCGGACCCGCACAGTTTAACCTGGCACTCTCGAGCGCCCCGCAGAACAACCGCTCGAGTTTTATTGCCGTCATGAGTGCGGTCACGGGTTTGGCGGGTTTCGTTGGCGGGTTAATCAGTGGGGTGTTGTTCGATTGGTTCTCGAGTTTGCCGTCTGGTGAGGCGCTCGGGTTTCACTGGACAAATTACCATTGGTTGTTCTTGTTCTCGGCGATTCTGCGTTCCCAAGCCTGGCGTTTTCTTCAACCCATGCAAGAACCTGGCGCGTGGCGGGTGCGTGAAATGATCTCGAGGATATGGTCATGAAAATTTTGGCGCTCGAGACGAGTACCCCGTATTTTTGCGCGGCTTTGCTCGAGGTTGAGAACGATCTTGAGGTTTTGAAACTCGAGCAGGTGGATTTTGT
>JANLWR010000458.1:0-3871 GCA_031364625.1 Deinococcales bacterium
GCGCGATTACTTCATTCGAGCGGGAAAGGAGTCAATTGGCACTCGAGCAAAAACGGATTGGTTTTGAACGTGCAAAGTTGAAGCTGAACGGTTTAAAGATTCAATTGCAATTGAGCACGCACCTTTATTTTGAAAACCTTGAATTGTCATGGAAGGCGTTACCAAACCCAGATGAAAAACAAGCCTCCGTTGATGCTCGAGATGACATTGCGCGTTTACTGGACACGCTGTCCGATTTGCAGGTTCAACTTAAACGCGCCCAGTTAGAGGCGAGTCCAACTGTTTCTCTTCAGGGCAATGTTTCGGGTCAGGCGGGAACACTGAGCGGGTCAGTCAATTCAAATCTGGGCGGTTCTTTGGGTTACACCACGCCAACACCAACGACAGGCACAGGCTTTACAATCAGTTTAAGCGCCAGCATTCGTTTAGACCCCAGTTCTTGGTCGCAATTCTCGAGTTTGGAGGCGGGCATAGACTTGGCAACGAGGGCGCTCGAGGATGCGCGAACAAATGCGCGTTTGGAAATCGAAACCAAAAAACAGGATGTCACATTGGCACAAAATCTTTTAACCCTTGCCGTGCAAGATCAAACGCTTTCTCAAAATCAGCTTAAAGGAATTCAACAACGGGTTTCACAGGGTAGCTTAAGCGAACTTGATTTTTTAAAAGCCCAAATTGATTTGCAACACACCCAAGAAACGTTGTTGACCGCCGAAAATAATGTTGACAGCACCACGCTGGATTGGTACGAAGCCCAAGCCATTTCTTTCTCGGAGATTTTATGAAAATTCACGTCCGTCTGATCGTTTTATGGCTACTCATTTCAACCTTTGCAGTCGCTCAGAACTCAATCAATTGGTTGGACACGTTAATCGAGCAAACAAGCGCTTACTTGAGCGCCAAAAGCAATTTAGAGGACGCTCGAGAAAAAGTTTCGCGTTTAAAAACCGACACTTTGGCAACGGTTCTTGATCTAAAAGCCGCCGAGACCGAACTGACAATAGCCGGTGCAAGCCTGATTTCTGCCCGTTTAAATTCTCGAAAGACCGTACTGCAAAATTACTTTGCCTTATCCGAAGCAACCGATGCTTTGGAAGTAACAAAACTCGTCAATACCTTGGCGCAAGGCAATCTTAAGGTCAACCAAGCCCGCTTTAAAGGTGGTGCAATCAATGCCATTGATCTTGCCAAATCGGAGGGCGATGCTCGAGATGCGCAACAAGATTTAGATGACGCCGAAACTGCGTCCGACAATGCGCAAACCAACTTTAAACAACGTTATGGGGCTTCGCCCGACCCAAAGTTTTCGTTGGAAGCCACGCCAAAACCACAACGAGCACAGTTAGAAACTGCCTTGTCACAACATCCTCAAATTCTGACGGCGGCAGCCAACCTCGAGCGAGCCAAGATTGACCTTGGTCTGAAGGACAACGAATTTACCGCGCCTATCGACATTGACGCAGCCAAAACCACGGTCAGCAATGCGCAACGAAATTTAAATGAAACGCAACAGTCTGTCAAAACCGCTTTTAAACTCGCTTGGGATGCGACCACAAGCTCGAGCAATTCAAACCTAGCCCGTGGCAAAGCACTGAAGATAGCTCAGAATGAATACGCGGGGCAGAAAGCCCGGTTTGATAAAGGGCAGATTTCACGTTTGGTGTTGCTGCAAAGTCAGATCGCACTCGAGAAAAATCAGGCGGCGGTTAATTTGGGTCAACATCGCTATGTCGTTGCCGTGGTGGATTTGGCAATATCGGCAAATGTTGACCTTTGGAAATAACCGCGCTTCTTAAAAGCCGCTTTTGTCAGCAAAACACACAGCGCTAGAGGGTTTACTTGGAGGTTTAAGACTTCGCATACTCGAGGTGCGCCGTTACATCAAGACGCACCTCGAGCATTTCAATTCTTACTTCAACGCGCTCGGCTCGAGTCCTTGAATCACCACTTTCGTCCACTGGTCAACCCAACGTTCACTGTTCGCTGCAATCGTGCGCGGGTTGAGGCTTGAGATTTGTTTTGCAGTTGGAATCGTGGCGAACGAGAAAATCTCGGGCAGGGTCACTGTTTTGTTGATAGGGTAAATCCACATGCGGGTTGGAATGTCGGCTTGAACTTCTTTCCCAGTCATGAATTCAACAAACTTTTGTGCCAAACCAAGATTCTTTGTGCCTTTCAAAATACCCACACCTTCAATTTGCAGGAAGCTCGCGCCCGGAAGCAACAAATTTGCGGTGGGTGCAACGCTGGGTTTGTCTTTGGCGTAGAACACTTCGGCGGCTGGACTCGAGGCGTAAGACACCACGATGGGTCTTGCACCACCATTAAGACTGAATTCGGTGTAATACGCGCCGTCCCAACCAGCCGCAACTTTCAGGTCGTTCTCGCGCAAGGCTTTCCAGAATTTCAGTGCGCCCGTTTCGCCGAAGGTTTTCATGGTCGCCAGCAAAAACGCGTTTCCGGTGCTCGAGGTGCTGGGGTTTTCGACCACCAACAAGCCTTTGTAGGCGGGTTTGGTCAGGTCGGATAGGGTTTTTGGCAGCTCGAGTTTGTGCGTTTCGAACCAGGCTTTGTCGTAGTTCAGCGACACAAAACCGTAATCGACGGGCGTGACGTGCCAGGTCGGGTCAAAAAAGTACCTAGCGTTGAGGTCTTTGGCGGTTTTTGGTTTGTAAACCTGGAAAACATCTTCGCGCTTGGCACGCTCAAGCAGCGCGTTATCCACGCCAAACGCGACATCGGCAATCGGGTTGGCTTTGGACAGCACCAGCTTCGAGAGCATCGCTCCAGCATCGCCGCCTTTAATGAATTTGAGGTCAACATTGTTCGCCGCCTCGAAGGCTTGCACCAGTTTCTTGTCCAGATCAAACGAATCGTGCGTCAGAACAGTCAAACTCGAGTTTGCACCAAACGCCAACGTGGTGATTCCGAACGCCGCCAAAAGACTAAAACCTGCAATACGTTTACGCATATTTCCCCTTTTGGTCTAAAGGAGAACCTGAGAAAGTTGCTCGAGTGGCAAATTGTTTTTGCACGTCACACTCCCTACGCCGGAATTACCCGGGTCAGGTTCTTGGGGTTTAATTCTCAGCGCGGTCAGATGCTCGTTTTCTCGAGTCTGGCGTTGCTCCCCCGATGACCACGGCGAGGTTACACCGATTTTGAAAGGGGCGCAAGATAGAATGTCTCGTGAGCGTTTTTCAGGGTTCTAACGCATGGCTCGGGTTTGAGGTTCACGGCTCAGAAAACACTCGAGGCGATGTGGTTTTGGTGCATGGTCTGAGCGGCTCGAGGCGTTGGTGGTCAAGAAATATTCCTGCGCTTCAAAAAGAGTACCGCGTCTTCGTGCTCGAGCTTCCCGGTTTTGGTGCGGCACGCAGGCAAAAAATTTTGGATTTGCCTGCGTTGGGCGTTTTGTTGCTCGAGTTTGTCAAGGCTTTAAAACTCGAGCGCCCTGTTTTAATCGGGCATTCGATGGGTGCTCATGCAAGCTTGCACGCGGCGGCACTCGAGCCAGATCAATTTGCGGGTCTGGTGCTCCGGGTTTGCGGCCATGCCCGACGACCGGGTGCAGAGCGTGTTCGGCTGGTCACCGGGGAAGGTCCCGTTCATGGAACCGGCCGACCGATCGTGGTCGCTCGAGAAAGGGAGCGACCTCGTCATTCAGCTGCACATGCTGCCGACCGGCGAACCCGAGGTTGTCGCACCCACTGTCGGCCTGTTCTTGTCCAACACGCCGCCGACACACGAGCCGATCCAGATCAAACTCGAATCGAAGGCGATCGATATTCCCGCCGGGCAGGCCGACTACACGATCGACGACAGCTACGTACTGCCGGCGGACATCGATCTTCTCAGCATCTATCCGCAC
>JANLWR010000519.1:0-4609 GCA_031364625.1 Deinococcales bacterium
CGAACTGGCACGGTCTGGTGCGAACGTGATCGTCAGCGCCCGAAGCACCACCGAACTCGAGCAACTTCAACTCGAACTGCAAAACCTGGGCGTTAAAGCGCTGGCTGTTCCCTGCGACGTGCTCGACGATGACAGTCTAAAAGACTTGGAAGCTCGAGCCTCGGAATTTGGTGGCGTGGACATTCTGGTCAACAACGCGGGCATCACCCAGGGCGTGAAATTTGTGGACACCAGCCTCGAGTTGTGGCAAAAAATTCAACGCATCAACGTCGACGCTGCCATGCGATTGATGCAATTCACGCTCGAGGGCATGGCGCAAAAAAAATGGGGACGTATTATCAACATCGCCAGCATTGCCGCCAAACATGGCTTGCGTTACAGCGCCGCGTATAACGCCAGCAAACACGCGCTGCTGGGTTTGACGCGTTCGGTGGCGCTCGATTACGCCAAAACGGGTGTGACGGTCAACGCGGTCTGCCCTGGTTGGGTCAGCACCGAAATGGTCGAGCAAACCGTGCAAAACATCATGCAAAAAACGGGGCGCTCTCGAGAAGACGCCGTTGCAAGCTTGGTGAAAGACGTGCCGATGGCTCGAATGGTCACACCCGAAGAGGTCGCCAGTTTGGTGGTTTTTCTGGCATCCAACCAAGCCGCCGCCATTACAGGGCAGGGGTTAAACATTGATGGTGGAACGGTCATGAGTTAAGGAACGATTTCTAAACTCGAGTCGTACAATAAAGCGTGAAAAGAATTCTGACAACCGCGCTTTTGACTGGTTTCTCGAGCTTTGCTTTTGCCGTCCAAAACCTAAATTACACCGTGCCACTGGGTACAGTGACCAATTACAAGTCCCTGAGTGTAAACCAAACCAGTTTTAATGATGTCACCGTCAGCAACGAAGACGGTACGCCTGTGAAGAAATCTTTGCAAGATGCTTTTACGGCTGGTTTTAAAGACTTCAACTCGACCACCGCCGCCAGTGTGACCGAAACCGTGATTGATGTTTTAGCTGACGGAACTCGAGTGGTTGATGCGACAAACACCGCCACCGTCCAAACCAAAAGCGGAACAATCACCATTCCAATCCAAACCATCAAATACTCGACCACAACGGCGTACTTGGCAAATGGTCAAGTCCAACTGCAAGCACTAAAATATGACCGTTCAACGCTTCCTGCCAACATCACCGAATCCGTAATTGAAAGCCTCGAGCAGGATTTAAAAACCAGTTTGTCAAACGCACAACCTTCAATTTACGGGCAAGGTTATGAACTCAATCAACCCTTGTTCTTCGAGTACAAAATTCAAAATTTGGGCTTTGGGCAAATCGAAGCCCAGGTGAGCGGCTCACGAACCCTCATCAACATTGGCACTCAAGGTCAACTCGAGTTTCAAATTCAAACCACCACCAACGCCTACACCGCCAAACTCGAGTTTCAAGGATTAACAATGGTTTCCGAGTACCAATTCCCAGCCTCAACCATCAATTCCACTCAAATTTACCTGAGCGACGGAAGGCTCGAGCATTCGAGCTTAAAGTCAATCGGCACGTACAAATTTAAAACCAGTTTCAAGTTGCTCGACCAAAAAATTGTTATTTCGGGAACAGCCAGTCTTAACCTCGAGACCAGCAGCGACTTGGTGTACTAAAATTTACGCACTTGAAATTTTGAGGCTCGAGATTTGATTGCCAACTCGAGCCTCAAAGTTTCTTTGAATCTTGCTCGAGCATCCAAAACGTTTTTTTAAAATATTGAATCGAGATTCAAACTCGAGCAAGTGTGTGCTTAAATGCTTGCAAACTTTTGGCGTGAGCCTTACGATACGTGTATTCAAAATCCTATGGCAACGACGCAACACTCCGAACAGGACTTACGCCTGGTCGCCTCGCCGCGAGGTTGGGCTGTCCTGGGTTTGATACTGGTGTTGCTGCTGTTGTTGCCGCAATTCTTGCCAGCTTATGCCTACCCTGTGGCATTGTTTATGGTCTACAGCCTGGTGGCAATTGGCTTGAACATTTTGGTTGGATTTACCGGACAGATTTCGTTGGGACACGCCGGTTTTTTTGCGGTAGGCGCGTATACCGCCGCGAAATTCGCGCCGATCATCAGTTTTCCTGCCGCCCTTGTTTTGACTGTTTTGGTTTGTGCCGCAGTCGGTTTTCTGGTCGGCATCCCGGCTTTAAAATTACATGGTCCCTACCTGGCAATTGCCACCAGTGGTTTTGGCTTGGCGGTGCAACAATTTTTTGCCAACTCGCCCGCCGAATGGTTTGGGGGGCACAGCGGATTGATCGTCGAAAAAAGAGCCTTATTTGGTGAGCTGTTTGCCAGAGACCGAGGCTATTATTACATTGTTTTATTGGTCACTTTGGCTTTTGTTTTTATGGCATTTAACCTGGCTCGTTCGCACGTGGGCAGGGCGTTTGTTGCCGTTCGGGATGCGGAACTGGCAGCCCAAACCAGTGGCGTTAACGTTGAGCAAATGAAAACCCTGGCGTTTGCCATTTCGGCGGTTTATGCGGGTGTCGGCGGGGCATTGTTCGCGCCGCTTTTGGGCATTGTTTCACCCGAAAGTTTTGGCTTACTGTTAAGCGTCCAATTCTTAAGCATGATCGTGATTGGAGGCATCGGTACCATTTTCGGCGGCATTCTGGGTGCTGGATTGGTCACAGCGCTGCAAGATCAACTGTCTCTAGCGGCAAACTGGTCTGGCTTGCTGTACGGTCTGGTGGTTGTTCTGGTGATGCTTTTTGAAAGCCAGGGCTTGTACGGGCGTTGGCAAAAAATCAGACGGTACTGGAAAGCATCATGAGTCTCGAGCAAGCCATAAGACTTTTAATTATTGGCATCGAAGTCGGCAGCATTTACGCCCTGGTGGCGCTGAGTGTGGTGCTGTTGTACCGCACCTCCAAAGTTCTCAATTTTGGTCAAGGCGAATTTTCCTTGCTGGGTTGTTTCATGGCTTTTACCCTCACCTCGAGACTCGGTTTTCCGTTGTGGCTGGCGTTCTTGTTGGGTTTGCTTGCCAGCGCCCTGGTGGCGGCTGGGTTTTACGCCTTTTTGATGCGACGCGCCAAAGCGCAAGACCCGATGGGCTTGCTGATTTTGACGCTGGGCTTTGGTTTGTTTGCCAACAGCGCCTTGTCGTTGCTGTTTGGTGTGGACAACAAACAAATGCCTGGTTTTGTGGATGTCATTGACACCTGGGTGATTGCTGGTTTTACGGTCTCAAAAAACTCGGTGCTTATCGCGGTCATGGGTTTTATCATGATGCTGGCTTTGTACGTGTTCGTCCAAAAAACCAAAATCGGTCTTGCCATGCGTGCCGTGTCACAAAACCCTGAAGTCGCTAAAGCTCTGGGAATTCCGGTCAATACCGTGCTGATCTCGAGTTGGGCGGCGGCAGCCATTTTGGGCAGCGTCGCGGCGTTGCTCTTAACACCCGCCATCACCCTCAATCCGAACGCCATGCTCGATCCGCTCAACAAGGCTTTTGCCGCCGCCGTGATTGGTGGCATGACCAGTTTGCCCGGCGCGGTGTTGGGTGGGTATTTGCTTGGGATTATTGAATCTTATGTCGGTAACTTTGTGCCTCAATTTAAGTTGGCGCTGGCTTTTGTACTGGTGATTGTCGTGTTGGTGGTTCGTCCTCATGGTTTGCTCGGCGAGAAAGAAACCCGCCGGGTTTAACCCGTGAAATAACTAAGGAGAAAGTTTATGAAAAAATCGAAGATCGCCGTGTTAACCCTTTGTGCCGTAACCGCAGTGGCATTGGCACAAGATACGACTGGTGTAACCAGCACCTCAATCAAAATTGGCACTTGGGGACCAACCAGCGGACCCGCGCAAGTCTGGGGAACGGTCATGCTCGGCATCGAAGCCTACTTTGCAAAAGTCAACCAAACGGGCGGCATTTTTGGGCGACAAATCGAACTCTTAAAACGCGACGACGGTTACGACCCAGCCCGTACCAAACTGGTCGTCAAAGACCTGATCGAACGCCAAAATGTCTTCGCGCTGGTTGGCGGCGTTGGCACACCCAACGGCTTGGCAATTCTCGAGGATGTTCGTTCCAACGCGATCCCGTGGGTTTCACCCGCCACGGGCAGCACCGCCTTTTCTCAAATCAAAGAGGGTAAACCCCTCACACCGACCATTTTTAGCACCTACACCAACTATCAAATCGAAAGTGTTTTGTTACTTCGTCACGCGGTCAATACTTTAAAATTACAACGAATTGGTGTGGTGTACATCAACCAAGGCTTTGGTCTCGAGGGTGCGAAAGGCGTCGAGGACGAAATTGCAGTCTTGAAAGACAAAGCGACCTTGGTTGCCAAAATTCCGCACGAACCCAGTGAAACCAGCCTGGCGCTACAAGCCTTAAAACTCAAAGAAAGTGACGCCCAAGCCGTTGTGCTCTACACCGCCGACGCTTACGCCATCAGCTTGTTGCGCGAAATGGCAAAAATTGGTTACAAACCGCAAATCCTAGCCTCGAGCGTCCTGACCGGTACTGCCATGTTCCAAGCTGGTCCTGCGACAGGTTGGAATGGTGCTATCGCTGCCAGCTTCCTGCCGTTCCCAACGGCGCTGCTCGCGGAGGGCAA
>JANLWR010000462.1:0-2393 GCA_031364625.1 Deinococcales bacterium
CCATTCGCCAGTCTCGAGATCATGATCGAACGGCAGGTGATCGCGGTAAATCCACGGGTGTCCACTGAAAATCGCGGACTCGAGCTTTGGGCTGAGGGTGAAAGTGGGAAACGCCATACGGGTATCTTACGGTTTTGAACCCGAGCCACAAACCGTTTGCGATCAAAGCCTTAGACTCCTGGGTGTGAGCGTTCAAAGCGACGGCATTTTAGAGCACCGCAAAGAGTACCAGGATTATGTGATCGCTTTTCGGGTGCGCAGTTTGTTGGGTGCGCGGCTAGCCCCGAAACCATTTTTAACCCTGAGTGCTTACGCCACAAAGCGCCTCGCACGTCAGAAATTGGCGCTGGAGTTGATTACCGTTAAACCTTTAACAGCCCAGAGGTTGTCAAACGTCGATGCCCTGACCGACGAGTTGTGCTTTGGCATGTGGCGCAATCCGCGTGAAATCAATGATTTTCTGGGTGCGGTTTGGCGTTTGGGTGGGAATGTGATTTTTGAATTTGAGAGCGAATTTGTGGCTCAAGTCTTAACGCCAACCGAGCGTCAACGTCTGCCCGAACAAGGACTCGAGGTCGCACGGTTTTACAATGCCTGCCTGCGGGTCGGCGCGGCAGCCATGAACCCCGAAGAGATGGACTTTGCCGCCGAGCGCGTCTTGCAACTTTCAAAAGCCTTACCCGTGTTTATCGACGAATTGTTTGTGCCAGATCAAGAATTCGACCTTGGCTGGCTCGAGCTGGAATAAGGATTCGAGTCATTCTGAACGTCATTTCCTGGGTTTTGAGGGTGTTATACTCTTGCCAACTTAAAACCGCCAATTTCCACTGGGTGCCTTAGACGCGCTAGAATCTCAAACATTGCTAAGATCAAGTCAGCCCCAAAACAATTTTTGAGCAAGAATTTCTAAGGAGGAATATGGACCCTAAAGACTTAAAACGCATTCTCGAGGCATTGGTTGACGCAGACGTGAACGACTTCAACCTCGAGACCGCCGATTACAAATTGCATGTCAAACGTGGCGCGGACGTGGTTCACGTCGCCGCCCCAGCCGTTAGTGCCGCGCCAAATCCTGTGGTCGCTGCACCACTGGTCGCCTCGAGTCCACCTGTCGCCGCCGTGGTTGCCCCCGCCGCCAATGACACCGCCCCGAGTGCGTCAACCGGTCATGCGGTCAAAGCGCCGATTGTCGGCACGTTCTACCGCTCGAGCAGCCCCGATGCGCCCGTGTTTGTTGAGGTCGGCGCTCGGGTCGAATCGGGTCAGGTTTTGTGCATCATCGAAGCCATGAAACTGATGAACGAAATCGAATCGGACAAAAGCGGTGTGGTCAAACAAATTCTGGTGCAAAACGCGCAACCCGTCGAGTATGGTCAACCGCTTTTTATCATTGAATAAAGCTGTTAAGGTCAATAGTTTCGAAATGATTTTACCAATTCGCGTCCATCACGTATTTTGGGTTCGTAGGGGCGCTGCTCGCTGCGCCCTTAGGGACGGCTCGAGATTCAAGGCTTGGAGTAACCATGTTTAAAAAAATTTTGATCGCCAACCGTGGCGAGATTGCCCTGCGTGTGATTCGGACCTGCAAAGAGATGGGCATTAAAACCGTGCAGGTCTATTCCGAAGCCGACGCGAACTCCTTGCCTGTGCTCTTGGCAGACGAATCGGTCTGCGTTGGACCGCCAGCCTCGAGCGGCAGTTATTTGAACATTCCAAATATTCTTTCGGCGGCGGTCATGACGGGCGCTGAAGCCATTCATCCTGGCTACGGCTTCATGGCTGAAAACCCTGATTTTGCCGAGAAATGCCGCGACCACGGCATTGTTTTTATTGGACCCACCCCAGAAAGTATGCACGCGCTTGGTTCCAAAGCGGGCGGACGAGAAATCGCAGCCATCAGCAAAGTTCCGACCGTGCCAGGCACCGGGTTACTCGAGAATACCGAAGAAGCCATAGAAAAAGCCGAAAAAATTGGTTATCCAGTCTTGTTAAAGGCAAGCGCCGGCGGTGGCGGTCGCGGTCAGAAAATTGTGCGCTCGAGCGACGAGATGAAAGTTTTGTTCGCCCAAGCCCAGTCCGAGGCGCAAATGTACTTTTCCGACCCTGCCTTAATCATGGAAAAGTTTCTCGAGGAATTCAGGCACGTCGAAGTCCAAGTTTTTGGTGACGGCAACGGTCACGTGATTCATATTGGCGAACGTGATTGCAGCATTCAACGCCGCAATCAAAAATTGATCGAAGAAGCCCCCAGCACCCTGCCTCACGATTTGCGCGACGAAATTCTGGCGGCTGGTGTGCGCCTCGCCAAGCACGTCAATTATGCTGGCGCGGGACCGCTCGAGTTTATTGTGGACCGCGAAGACCATTTTTATTTCATGGAAATGAACACCCGC